>CAYVWO010000035.1:0-463 GCA_964455495.1 uncultured Tessaracoccus sp. | reverse complement strand
AGGTGCCCGTGGTGAAGGTCGGCAGGATCGCCGGCCAGTACGCCAAGCCGCGCTCCAAGGACACCGAGACCCGCGGCGACGTCACTCTCCCCGCGTTCCGCGGCGACGCCATCAACGGCTTCGAGTTCACCGAGGACGCCCGCGCGCACGACCCGGGCCGCCTGCTGCAGGTCTACAACTCGTCGGCCGCGACGCTGAACCTCGTGCGCGCGTTCGTGAAGGGCGGCTTCGCCGACCTGCGCGGCGTCCACAGCTGGAACGCCGCCTTCGTGCGCGACTCGGAGGTCGAGCAGGCCTACGAGGAGCTCGCCTCCGAAATCGACCGCGCGCTGGCCTTCATGGTCGCCTGCGGCGTGCACAACGGCGCGCTCAGCACCGTCGACTTCTACGCCTCGCACGAGGCGCTGCTGCTTGAGTACGAGCGCGCGCTGACCCGCGTCGACTCCCGGTCGCAGGAGCTCTA
>CAYVWO010000034.1:1731-13610 GCA_964455495.1 uncultured Tessaracoccus sp. | reverse complement strand
CACGCGAACTTCGCCCAGGGCGACAACTTCGTCGCAGAGGGCTACACGCGGCCGGTCAACTACGAGCGCAACGGTCAGGCGATCGAGGGCGAAGAGTTCGTCGCCAAGAAGATCGGCCACGACGCCGCGCGAACCCGCTACGAGGTGGATCGCACGCCGCGCAATGGAGTCGGCCGGGACGCAGCGGCGTACGACCCGGCGCAGCGAGCAGCGACCGCGGCGCACGCCCCGGTCAGCATGTGAGTTCGGGAGTCGAAGCACCATGAACGATCAGCATGAGATGGATGAGCCGGACGTCTTCGACGGGCCGCCCCGTGTCACCAACGCGGACATGCCCGAGCCGCCTCACCCCGTGAACTGGAACCTGCTGACGGCGCACGAGCTGGAGCAGGAATGGCTCGCGCTGAACCGGTGGGTTGACTGGCTGCGACGCACCTACGGCCTCACCGTCGCGGTGGTGCCGCCGTTCTGGCACCACCACCCGGAGATGGTCTGGGAGCTGTCGGCGCTGCACCTGCACTGGCTCGCGGCCTACGACCCCGAGCAGAACGCCTCCGCTCCGCTCGGCTGGCACCGCGACTTCGCCGACGCGCGCGAGCGCCTTCGCTACTGGGTCACCGCCTGCGGCACCCGTGGAGACCGCGACCGACCGACCCGGCAAGCTGCATGGCCCGGTGAAGACCCAGCTCCCACCATCCAGGACTTCACCTTCACCGACCGCGACACCGAGTTCGTCGAGTTCGTCATCGCCCAAGTCCGCAAGCGCCAGGAGGCCGAAGACGAGTTCTACGCCAACCTGGCCGACGACGAGGGTCCGTAGACCGATGAGCCGCTATGCCAAGAAGACCGACCGTCGCCCCTACGAGGAGCGGTCGTTCTCCGTCCGGGCCGTCCACCGCGAACGCGCCGACCTGCACAAGCTCGCCGAGGTTCTCATCCGGCTGACCTTGCAGGAGACCGGCGAGAGCCGCGCGGCCCGCGAGGCCGTGCGGGTCCCCGACACCTACCGGGCGGCACCGGATGGCCTGGCCGCCTCTGAAGCCGCCCGGTAGAATGAACCCTGCAAGCCTCGCGATGCGGGGTGTTGTGGCCTAAACCTCGCCGCTCGGCGGGCAACACGCACCGAGACCATCGGGTCTCGCCCTACAGCCTTCACCGGCTGCTCTCACGATCAACACCCCTCCCACCAACAGTGGGAGCGCGAGGGTCGAACCGCGTGAGAGTGAGCCCCCGATGACCACCATTGCCGATGATCCGGCAGCCAGCCTCATCGACCCGCCCCAGACTGCGGCTGCCGCCGTGTCCTACCTGCGAGTCTCCACCCGCGAGCAGGCAGAGAAGGGCGGCACCGACGAGGGCTTCTCGATCCCAGCCCAACGCGAAGCGACCCGGCGTAAGGCCGAACAGCTCGGCGCCGGCATCGTCGAGGAGTTCGTCGACGCGGGAGCCTCGGCCAAGTCGTCCGACCGCCCCGAACTGATGCGGATGATCCAGTACGTCAAGGCCAACAAGGTCGCCTACTGCATCGTTCACAAGGTCGACCGGCTCGCCCGCAACCGCGCCGACGACGTGAGCATCCACCTCGCACTCCAACAGTGCGGGGTCATGCTCGTGTCCGCGTCCGAGAACATCGACGAGACCCCCTCCGGCATGCTCCTGCACGGCATCATGTCCACCATCGCCGAGTTCTACTCCCGCAACCTCGCCACCGAGGTCGCCAAGGGCATGACCCAGAAAGCCATCGGCGGCGGCACGAACGGGCGCGCCCCCATCGGCTACCTGAACGTCCGCAAGCGCGATGAGCTTGGACGCGAAGTCCGCACCATCGAGCTCGATCCTGAGCGAGCACCGATGATCGAGTGGGCGTTCAAGGCGTACGCTTCGGGCAACTGGAGCGTCAGCCAGCTCCACGACGAACTCACCTCGCGCGGGCTGCGCAGCCTGCCCACGCCGAAGCGGCCGGCGAAACCGCTGGCGGTGTCCACCATCCACCGGCTCCTGACCAACCCGTACTACAAGGGCGATGTCATCTACCGAGGCACCCGCTACAAGGGCAACCACCCAGCGCTCGTTCCTGCCGAGGTCTGGTACCAGGTCCAGTCCGTGCTCACCGCGCACCAGTGCGCCGTCGAGGCAACCCAAGTCCACGGCCACTACCTCAAAGGCACCATCCACTGCGGCCAGTGCGGCTCCCGGCTCATCGTCTCCAACGCGAAGAACCGCCACGGCAACGTCTACTGCTACTTCGTATGCTCCGGTCGGCACTCCAAGCGCACCGACTGCACGCGCCAGGCGATGCTCATCGAGGACGTCGAGAAGCTCGTCGAGGACTACTACACCCGCGTCCAGATCACGCCCGCCCAGCAGGACGCCCTCTCAGGCATGCTCCACCACGAGTTCGACCGGCTCATGGCCGCCGAAACCGAGGAACTGGAACGCCTCACCACCAACCGCGACCGGCTCGAAGGCGAGCAGGACCGGCTCATGCAGGCGCACTACGCCGACGCGATCCCGCTCGCCGTGCTCAAGCGTGAGCAGGACCGCATCGTCGCCGAACTCGACCAGGTGACGCGTCGCATCGACGCCCACTTCGGTGACTACGCCGACGCCCGAGCCCACCTCGACGACGCGCTCGGCTTGCTGGGCGACTGCGCCGACATCTACCGCAGGTGCGACGACACCAACCGGCGCCTGTGCAACCAGGCGTTCTTCACCAAGGTCTTCATCGACGAGGACAACGAGCTGCGCGTCGAGCACAACCGGCCCTTCGAGATGCTCCTCGATCCACAGGTCAACGCCAACGCGCTGACCTGGGCCGCAGACGCGAACAAGGCCCGAACCTCGACCAACGTTTCCGTTGGCAAGGGTTCGAGCCTTGTGCGTGGGGTGGAGCTAGGGGGATTCGAACCCCCGGCCTTCTCATTGCGAACGAGACGCGCTACCAACTGCGCCATAGCCCCAGGTGCCTTGCGGCGACGACGAGTCTAGCAGCGCGCCAGGACCGGCAACAACTCGCGAGGGGCCGCTACTCCCCGACGGCGCGAGGACGGAACGGGCGCAGGTTCGAGTCGTCCGCGGGGGCGGCGATCTCGCCCGACTCCTCGGCGTCCGCGGATGGGTGATCCGCCGTCGGTACCACCACGGAGGGGGCGACGGGGGCCGACAGGTCGATGGTGCGGACTGTGCGCGGCAGCAGCGGCTGCGACACGTACGTCGACGGCGTGACCGGGATCGGGTCCCAGAGGGCGCCTATGGTCGGAGGGACCGTGAGGTCGACGGAGATCTCGACGGACTCGGTTGCCTCGGCGTCAGTCAGGTCGATCACGGTGGTGTCCTCCGCCTCGTCAAACCCCTCCCGGAGGGAGGCCGCGCGCGCGTCGAGGCTGCGATGCATCGCGACGACGGAGAAGCGCGCGACGGCGACGAAGGCGACGAGGGCGACCATGGGGATCGCGACAGACCACCACCGCGTGAGTCCGAAGGCGGAGAGACCCACGAGCGCCAAGGCGGCCGCGAGCAGCGTGCCCATCACGACGAGGCGCCGACGCGCGGCCTGCCGGGCGATGAGCCGGAGCTCGGTCAGGTCGGCGCGCCGGGTCAGCGGCGTGGAGACCTTGATCGTCTCCTGCTCGGCGCCGTACTCGAGGACGTCGTGCCGGAG
This sequence comes from uncultured Tessaracoccus sp., assembly GCA_964455495.1. Lineage (GTDB taxonomy): Bacteria > Actinomycetota > Actinomycetes > Propionibacteriales > Propionibacteriaceae > Arachnia. The sequence goes on along the minus strand of CAYVWO010000034.1, from coordinate 9,949 downwards.
GATGCGCACGGAGTTGGAGAAGCGCTCCGCGGGGTCTCCTTCGAGCTCCTCGTCGGGGCGGCGCTGAGCGCCGACCCACGGAAGGGCAAAGGCGAGACCGGCAACGACGACGATGGCGATGAGGATTCCGGCGAGCACGTGCCTACCGTAAACAACAACGGTGTGATTTGCAGGCCGACAGGCCGAGCACCCTCCGACACGCGTTGCATCGCTTCGCTCTTCAGGCGCGGCTCAGGGGATCGGCTACTCCTCGTCGAGCAGCCACACGGGAACCTGCTGGCCGGCGCGGACCGACTCCGTGTGCTCGTCGAGGACGATCAGCGCGTTGGAGGCGGCCAGCTCGCCCAGGGCGTGCGGCATGGCGACCTGGTCGACGTGGCGGATGCTGCCCTCCGTGCGGAGCTGCCCGCGCAGCAGGTGCAGCTGACCCTTGGTGGAGCGCAGCATGGAGCCCGCGATCGCACGGGCGACGCGCGGCTCGGTCGCCGCGCCCATCAGCCGTCGGATCAACGGGCGGGCGAATGCCTGGAAGGTGACATATGCGCTCACCGGGTTCCCGGGCAGCATCAGCACGGGCACGCGGTCCTCGCCGACGAGCGCGAACGTGTGTGTCCGGCCGGGGGACATCGCGACGTCGGCCGAGTCGACGAGTCCGATGTCGGCCAAGACGCTCGCGACGGCCTCGTAGTCCTCGCGTCTGCCGCCGGTCGTCGAGATGACGAGATCGGCGCGGATCAGCTGGTCGGAGAGCGTCTGGCGGATCGTCTCGGTGTCGTTGGTGTGCACCGCGACGCGGAACACCGTCGCCCCCGCGGCCTTCGCCGCCGCGGCGATCAGATATGAGTTGGCGTCGGCCGCCTCTCCTGGCGAAAGCTCACCGTCGTGGTCGGCCAAGCGCTCGCCCGAGCCGAGGACGACGACGCGGGGACGCGGGCGGACGAGCACCCGCTCGATCCCGGCGCTGGCCAGCAGGCCGATGGCGCGCTCGCCCAGCACGTCGCCCTCGCTCAACAACCGAGTGCCGACGGGGAGATGCTCCCCCGCGGCGCGGACGTACTCTGCCTCGCCGACGCGATCGATCAGGCTGAGGCGGCCGTCCGCGAGGGTCGCGAAGGAGACGGGAAGGACGGCGTTCGCGCCGGGAGGGAGCGCGTCGCCGGGCGCGACGACGACAGCGCCACCCACCGGAAGCCGCTCGACGCCCGGGTCGACGACGTGGACCGCGCGCGAGAGGCGGCCGTCGTCGTCGGTCAGGTCGAGGGCCCGAACGGCATAGCCCGGAACCTTCGCCGTGCTCACGGCTGGCACGTTGACCAGGGAGTCGACATCCTCGGTCATCACCTGGTTCCAGGCCTCGAGCAGCGGCATGCCGAACGCGGGCAGCGGGTCGACGAGGCTGAGCAGGTACGCCGTGTGGTCGGCGGCGCTCCGCAGGCCGGTCGCGTTGACCACGGGCGGCTCGGGTAACCGGGGCGCTTCGACCTCCTCCTCAGATTCCTGCGCGACGGAGTCCTGTTTGCGAGCGAACCAAGCCATGAGCCATACGATAGGCCAATGGGCGTCGACGAGCGGAAGGCTGAGCTGCGCGCCGCGATACTCGCCGGCCGAGCCCTCGTCTCCCCGGCCGAGTGGGCGGCGGAAGACGCGGCCCGGACCCGCCTGTTGGCTGCGTGGCTAGGCACGACGCCAACGGTCGCCCTCTACGCGGCCCGGCCCGGGGAGCCTGCAACCGACGCCCTTCTCGCCATGCTGACGGCGGGCGGAACGCGCGTCCTCCTCCCCGTCCTGCGCCGCTCGCCGGGGTGGGCCTGTTTCGAGGGCACCATGCGCCCGGGATGGGGCGGCATCCCGGAGCCCACGGGCCGTCCGCTGCCGCCAGAGGAGCTGGCCCAGGCCGACGCGGTTCTCGTTCCCTGCCTCGCGGTCGGGCGTGACCTCACGCGCCTGGGCACCGGCGGCGGCTGGTACGACCGGGCGCTGCCGTACCGTCGACCGGGCGCGCCCGTGGTCGCGCTCGCGCGCTCCGCCGAGACCTTCGGCTCCCTGCCGACGCTCCCCCACGACGTGTCCATTGACGGCGCCGTCAGCGAACTCGGTTGGGTGGGAACCGCGCGGCCACTTATCATGGGCGGCGGTCTCCCAAGTCCCTAGGAAGTTGCGCATGCCCACCTACCAGTACCAGTGCAAGAGCTGCGGCGGCGATCTCGAGGTCGTGCAGAAGTTCAGCGACGCCTCGCTGACCGTGTGCCCCGAGTGCTCCGGCGAGCTGCGCAAGGTGTTCAACGCCGTCGGCGTCGTGTTCAAGGGCTCCGGCTTCTACAAGACCGACTCCCGCAGCTCCGGTTCCACGAAGAAGAAGGAGCCCGCGACGGCGGCCGCCGCGCCCAAGAGCGAGGCGAAGGCCAGCGCCCCGGCCAAAGTGGAGAAGGTCGCCTGAGCGTCATCTGACGAGATCCGCCTGTGGACAGGCGGGACTTCTTCTGCCCGGCTGGACATAACAAGGGCATGCACGACACACGTCTCGCCCGGGCGCTCCGCGCCGTCGCCTCCTTCGCCTCCTGGCACCGCCGCGCCGTCGGGGCGCTGTTGGCCGCGCTTTCGGTCTTCCTGCTCGCCGAGGCGTTGACGACGCCGCCCCCTACCCAGTCGGTGGTCGTCCTGCAGCGCGCCGTGCCGGCGGGCGAGGCACTGGCCGCGGCCGACGTCTCCTTGGCCGCACTGCCTCCCCCGGCCGTCCCCGACGGGGCCCTCGCCTCGACGCAGGACGCCGTCGGGCAGACCCTCGCGGTGCCGGTCGCGGCGGGCACGGTCCTCCAACCCGCGCTCCTGGCGCGCGCGGCGACGGCGGCGAAAGGACGCGCCGTCGTCCCCATCCTCATCGCCGACGACGACCTGCGGCGGCTCCTCGCGCCCGGGGACCTGATCTCGCTCGTGTCCGCGCACGGCGAGTCCCCGGAGATCGTGACGGGCGACGCTCGGGTCGTCGCCCTCCCCTCCTCAGAAGGTTCCGGGGCGTTGCGGGCCGCCGCGTCCACGGACCGCGGCGCGCTTTTGGTGGACGTTCCGGCGTCGTCGGCCACGCTCGTCGCGCTGCTCGGCCAGGGAGGTCAGCTGAGCGTGATCCTCGGCAGCACCGACGGGTAACTGCAGACTCGACGCACAGGACCGATACCGGATTCCAGGCGGCGTACATTAAGGTCATCCCTTGGCCGATCGGGACTACCTTCCCTGGCCAACCCGTAGACACACAGAAAGTGGGCACTCATCATGCAGGGCTTCAAGGAATTCATCCTCCGCGGCAACCTGGTCGAGCTGGCCGTCGCCTTCGTCATCGGCGCCGCGTTCGCCAGCGTCGTGGAGTCGTTCACCGCGATGTTCATGGACGTCCTCGGCGCACTGGGCGGCACCCCCGACTTCTCCACATTCCGTCCCGGAGGCATCGGCGTCGGCGCGTTCCTGACCGCGCTCATCGCGTTCATCATCCTCGCGGCCGTCGTGTACTTCGGCGTCGTCCTCCCCTACAACAAGGCCAAGAGCCTGCTGGAGAAGCCCGCCGAAGAGGAGACCCCCGCCGCCACCTCCGAGGAACTGCTCGCCGAGATCCGCGACCTGCTGGCCGCGAAGAAGTAGTCAACCAACAGCTAATTGGTTTCGACACGAGGTGGGGTCGACTTCGTCGCCCCGGCCTCGGCTCAACCAGCGTGAATCACCAATGCGGGGGGCGGTCCGCCAGGAGCCGCTCCTCTTCACGATTCAGCCGACGCCGGGCGGGCCTCGCGGGTTCGAGGCCCGTCAAGCCGAGGGCGTCGCGCGCCTCGGCGAGCGCGGCGTCGTAGCGCGCGAACCCAATCTCTCGTCGCACCTCGATCGGCACCGCGTGCGGCCACGGCAGCCGCGCCTCCTGGCGGGCGTGCCTCATCCCCCTCAGCCTGTCGGCATCGAAGCCCAGGCCCGCGAGCTCCTCCGCGAGGGAAACCTCCCCCGCCAGCTCCAGCACCTCTCCGGTCACGGCCAGCGCGACGGCGCGCGCCAGGCTACTCCCCGAGTCGGCTGCCATCGGGAACAGTCTGCGGCTCGCCCTCGTCGGCCAGCTCCGCGTCGCCGATGACCGCGACGTCGTCGCCGAAGGTCCAATCGCCGCGCACCCTCAGCGACCGGGCGCGCCGCAGCGAGGGCGCGTGCGGGATGCGCCCGGTGAAGTCGTCGACCAGCTTGTAGAACCGCCCGTCGAGGTCCACCTCGGGCGCCTTGTCGGTCCGCGCCACGAGCTTGCCCTCGGCGTTCAGCTCGTACACGTCGGAGCGCAGCAGGAGCAGCTCGTTGGTGGTCTTCACCGGCAGGAACCGGTCGCGGCCCACGCAGATTGCGGTTGCACCCTGGAACACCTCGACGGCCGCCCCCATGGCCGACTCCACCTGGATCACCTTCGTCGACGACGGGTCCGACGGGTCAACCGTCTTCTCGTTGCGGATCAGCGGCAGGCCGAGCACCGAGTTGCGCGCGGTGAGCAGCTCGCGGAGGCGGACAAGGTCGAACCACAGGTTGTTGGTGTGGAAGTACGGGTGGCGGTGCTCGTCGGTGAAGTACACCATCTCCTCGGGCGCCGTCTGCGCCGTGTCGCGGAGGATCAGCTGGCGGTCCGCCTTGCGGATGGCCAGGTGGCCGCCCTTCTTGTCGTTGACCGTTCGCCGACACACCTCCGCGGCGTACGGCGCACCCGACTTGGCGAACCAGCCGGCCACCGTCGCGTTGGGGACGGCGCCCAGGTTGTCGCCGTTGGACACGCAGGCGTAGCGGAAGCCCTGGGCGAGCAGCTTGTCGAGCACGCCGGAGCCCTCCAGCGCCGGGTACAGGTCGCCGTGGCCGGGCGGGCACCACTCCAGCGACGGGTCGTCGGGCCACTCGACCGGGGCAAGGTCGTCGGCGCGGAGCTTCGGCTCCTGGTTCTGCATGAAGCTGAGCGGCAGCCCGTCGACCGGGAGCTCTGGGTAGCGCGCGAGGTGCGCGAGGGTGTCCGCCTCGGTGCGGAACGAGTTCATCAGCAGCAGCGGAAGGCGCGCGTCGTAGCGGTCACGGGCGGCCAGCACCTGGCGCACGATGAGGTCGAGGAAGTTCTTGCCCTCGCGCACGTCGAGCAGCGTCTTCGCCTTGTCGAGGCCCATCGACGTGCCGAGCCCGCCGTTGAGCTTGATCATCACCGTCTTGCCGATCGCGTCGCGCGCCTCGAGGTTGGAGACGTCGACGTCGCAGAGCGACGGCGGCTCGGTCAGCGGGTCGATGGTGTCCTCGCGGATGATTCCCGTCTCCCCCGACTCGAGGAGTTCGTAGAACCGGGAGAACACCTCGACGGCCGGGGTGGACACCCCCGCGTCCATCATCTTCTGTCGTGCGGCTTGGAGGCCAGCTTCAGACACTTCGCTTCCCTTCGTCGGCGCTCCCGACCGATATTAGCCACGCCCGCGTGCTCGCCAAACTCGAACCGACGCGCCGGCGTCGCGCACCGATGTCCGCGAGGCGTCTCGCACACCGAACCAGTTTGGCGAAAGCATTTAGGCAACACTAGCCTTGCCGAAGATAGCTAAGGACAGCCTTACCTATCTGTCTCTACCTGTTTGGAGTTTCATGACCACCACCTTTGGGCGAACGAGCCGCGCGACCGCGGCCGTCCTCGCCGCGGCGCTGGGGTTGGGCGCACTCGCCACCCTCCCCGCATCCGCAGATACCGGAACCTGGCTGAACGGCGCCGCAAGCGGCGCGACCGTTTCCGTCGCGGACGCCGTCATCCAGGGCAGCGCGATCCGCCTCGAGGGCACCGGCTGGCTCGACGGCCAAGCCGATGGCCCCGAGAACGGCTCCTGGATCGCCGTCAAGCTCGGCGCCGCCGCCGGCGTCGAGGCCGATGTCCTCACGACGGAGCCGGCCGCGGGCAAGTTCACCTTCCCCGGCGCCGGCTCGGGAACCGCGGCCGTCTGGAGCGGCATCGTCGCGGACGACGACGGCAGCTTCAGCGCCGACATCCCGTTCCCCACCGTCAGCAACACCAGCCCCGCGCTACCCAGCGCGTGGGCCCCGGGCACCACGCATCACCTGCAGCTGCTCACCGGCTCCATGAAGACCGGCGGCGACACTGCCCGATCGGTGTACGTGACCTTCACCATCGCGGACTCGCTCTTCGTGACGGCCACAGCCGGCGGGCGCGGAGCCCCGGCCGGCCAGGTGACAGTCAGCGCCACGGCCAGCGCGGGAACCTTCGCCGCCGACGAGGCGCTGACGCTCAAGGTCGACGGCCTGGATACCCCGTGGACCGCCGGCGGCACCGCAAAGGCGGACGGCTCGCTCGCCTCCACCAACCGGGTCTACCCGGCCGGCACCCTGCCCGCCGGCGACCACACCGTCGAGATCACCGGGCCGACCACCGGCACCCTGACCAAGACGGTGACCGTCCTCCCGACGGCGGCCTACGCGGGCCTCGCCCAGGGCGCGAACGGCACGCTGACCCTGTCGAACCTGCCCTCCGGCTCCTCGGTGACCGCCGTAGAGTTCGACGGCATCGACGTGACCTTCGGCGGCCTCCCCGCCGCCGAGGCTGAAGGCCTCGTCGTCGTCGACTACGTCATCCCCGCGGACGCGACTCTTGGCAGCTACCCCGTGAGGGTCACGCTGGCGAACCCGGCCAAGACGTTCACGCTTGCCTCCCAGAAGATCTCGCCCGACGCCACCGTCTCCGGCGAGGACGCGTTCACCATCGTCTCCAACGGCGAGGGCATCTTCCAGGGCCTCTACCAGTCGGCCTACAGCACGAAGGAGAAGGCGCTGTTCGCCGCGGCGGCTTCGGGCACCGGGGCGAACGAGGACGGGTACGTCTACAAGCTGAGCCCCGATACCCTCGAGGTCCTCGCCAGCGTGCACCCGAAGGACGTCGCCGACTCCGACGCCGCGCCGGGCCGCGCCCCATACGGCATCGGCGTCGACGACGTCAACGGCACCGTGTGGGTGACCAACACCCGCACCAACGCGGTCGCCGTATACAGCTCCGCCGACCTCACGCTGCTCAAGCAGTTCCCGAACGGCACCATCTCGCACTCGCGCGACGTGATCTACGACCCGGTCTCCGACCGTGTATTCGTGACCTCCGCAAGCGAGGGCTCGTCGGGCAACGGCCTGATCATGGTCATCGAGGCCGACGACGAGAACGACAACGGCATCAAGTACGAGAAGATCGCCGACATCCAGACCGGCGCCCGCGTCGACTACAGCCCGATGTCGCTGGCCGTGGACGGCGGCACCCTGGTCTCCCCGAGCCTGACCACCAACAAGGTGGTCAAGGTTGACACCAAGACCCTGGAGTTCTCCTTCCTCGCGATCGAGGGCATCAACGTCGGCGGCCGCGGCGCCTCGGGCATCGCGTTCGACAAGGCCTCCAACCGCCTCTACATCGCCAGCCAGAACAGCGACGAGGTCGTGATCGCCGACGCCACCACCGGCGACACCATCAAGGAGGTCGGCACCGGCGCGGGAGCGCTGAACGTCGCGTTCGACAAGGTGAACAAGCTGGCCTACGTGACGAACTTCGGCGGCACCACCGTCACCGTCCTCAAGGCAGACGGCACCAAGGTCGCCAATCTGCCCATCGCGCGGGCCAACCACGTTTCGCTCGACGGCGCGGGCAACGCCTATGTCGTGGATAAGGCAGCCGGCAACAAGGTGTGGAAGATCAGCCCCAAGGCCGCTCCCGTTGCGCCCGCCGTCCAGGTCGACGCGACCGCCGTCCTCGGCGGCACGATCCACGTGACCGGCGTCGGCTTCACCCACCCGACCAGCACCGACCAGGGCTCGCGGATCGGCGTCAAGATCGACGACGGCGCCCTCTCGCGCCTCGACGGTAACAAGGTCCACGCCAACAAGACCATCTGGTACATCATCGACGCGGAGAAGGACGGCACGTTCGCCGTAGACATCCCCCTGCCCGACGGGACCACGGCCGGCGCCTTGGGCTCCGCCCCGGCCTTCGCAGCCGGAGAGCACACGCTCCGCTTCCTGACCGGCTCGCTGCTGGCCGGGGACACCTCACGCTCGCTGCAGTCGACCGAGTTCACCGTAACCGCCCCCACCGATCCGAACCCGCCCGTCGACCCCAACCCGCCGATCGACCCCAACCCGCCCGTCGACCCCAACCCGCCGGGCCACCCCAACCCCCCCCCCCCCCCCCACCCCCCCC
>CAYVWO010000034.1:0-1721 GCA_964455495.1 uncultured Tessaracoccus sp. | reverse complement strand
GAACTGCAGCGCGATCATCAGCAGCACCGAGGTGCCGATGATCAGGATCGACTGTGCCGAGATCACCACGCCGCCGACGTGGAAGGAGGCCGCCAGGTAGTCGGGCAACGGCGGGTAGGTGCGCACGTCCGCGCCGACGAAGGCCATCATCGTGTACTGCAGCAGCAACGAGACCCCGATCGCTGTGATCAGGGCGGCTATTCGGGTCGAGTTGCGCAGTGGTTTGTAGGCGACCCGTTCGATCACCACACCGAGCGCGCTGCAGGCGACCATCGCGATCAGCAGCGACTCGAAGAAGGCCAGCTGCAGGAAGGTCATGCAGGCGTAGCCGACGTAGGGGGTCTGTCAGATTTCCGGTGTAACTGGCATCTGGCGTTCCTAGTTGTTCGAGGGGCTGATGCGCCCGTCGAAGGTGATGGCGAACGCGTTGAGCGCTGCCTTCCATCGGATGACCCATCGTGCCTTGCCTTGGCCGGTGGGGTCCAGTGATCGGGTGACCAGGTAGAGGCACTTGAGCGCGGCCTGGTCGGTCGGGAAGTGGCCCCGGGCCCGGACGGCTCGCCGGTAGCGGGCGTTGAGGGACTCGATGCTGTTGGTGGTCGCGATGATCTTGCGGATCTCCACGTCGTAGTCCAGGAACGGCACGAACTCGCTCCAGGCCCGCTCCCACAGCGCGACCGCGGCCGGATACTTCGAGCGCCACTTCTCAGCGAACTCGGCGAACCGCTCGCGCGCCATCGGCTCGTTGACCGCGGTATAGATCGGCCGCAGGTCCTTGGCGATGCGGTCCCAGTCCTGTCGGGCGGCGTAGCGGAACGTGTTGCGCAGGAGATGGATCACACACGTCTGGACCACGGTGCGTTCCCACACGGTGTTGACCGCGTCGGGCAGCCCCTTGAGGCCGTCACACACCAGCATCAGCACGTCGGCGACGCCACGGTTCTTGATCTCGGTGAGCACGTTGAGCCAGTACTTCGCGCCCTCACCGCCGTCGCCGGCCCAGATCCCCAGGATGTCGCGTTCGCCGTGCACGGTGACCCCGATCGCCACGTAGAACGGCTTGTTCGTCACCTGGCCGTCGCGGACCTTGACCACGATCGCGTCGATGAACACCACCGGGTACACCTGGTCCAGCGGCCGGTGCAGCCACTCGGTCATCTCCTCGATCACCTTGTCGCTGATCCGGGAGATGGTGTCCTTGGACACGGTGGCGCCGTACACCTCGGCGAAGTGCGCACCGATCTCCCCGGTCGTCAGACCCCGTGCCGTCAACGACAACACGATCCGGTCCACCCCCTCGAGGCGACGTTTCCCCTTTGGCACGATCACCGGCTCGAACGTGCCCGCCCGGTCCCTGGGCACGTCGACGCTGACCGGGCCGATCTCGGTCAACACCGTCTTGGCCCGGGTGCCGTTACGGGAGTTCCCCGAATGGTGGCCGGCCGGATCGTAGGGCTGGTAGCCGAGGTGGTCGGTCAGCTCCTCCTCCAGCGCCGTCTCGAGCACCCGCTTCGTCAGCCCGGACAACAACCCCTCCGGCCCGACCAGCTCGGCACCCTCGCTGCGTGCCCGGGCCACCAGACCACGGGCGATCTCATCCTCTTGTGCTTCGGTCAACCTCACGGCCGACACACTGTCCTGCGTCACTGACAGTCCTTCCCGCCACCCCTCCAGGGCGGCAGATCAGGCCAGACCAGTTACACCAGATTTCGGACAGTCCC
>CAYVWO010000033.1:0-13634 GCA_964455495.1 uncultured Tessaracoccus sp. | reverse complement strand
GTGTTTTGGAACCGTGTCGCCCGTGATGCAGGCTGGCAGCTCGACTGGCGTGGCGTTCACGGGTCGACGAACGACCAGGCGTGCCGAGCGGCATCAGTGGAACGCGACTTCGCGCCGCTTCGCGAGATGCTCGGCGCGATCGTCACGACGGGCACTCCGGCGGCTGAGCGCGACGCCGCATGGTGGGCCGCCGAACGCGCTCGTCTATCGTTCGCCACCCGCGCCACGGATCGGGACGAGGAGTAGAACGATGACCGACGATGTTGCGGCCACCTACCGCGACGACGAGCCCGAGCCCAGCGGGCTTCTTGACAGCACCGTGCTGCCAGGCCCGGGCAAAACAAAGACCCGCGGCGAGCCGTGAGCAGAGTCAACCCGGTGGTGCTGGTGCTTGTCGCCATCGCGTCGGTGCAGCTTGGTGCCGCGATGGCCAAGGGTGTCTTCGATACCGCGTCGCCAGGGGTGCTGGCGCTCACCCGCGTGGCGCTCGCGAGCGTCGTGTTCCTCGCCATCGCGCGACCCAGGTTCACCGGGCGCAGCGCGCGCGATTGGCTGGTCGCGCTCGGCTACGGCGTCTGCCTGGTCGGCATGAACGTTGCCATCTACTACTCGTTCGCGCGGATCCCGATCGGCGTGGCGGTGACGGTGGAGTTCATTGGTCCGCTGGCGCTCGCGGTGCTGGGGTCTCGTCGGCTCGTCGATCTGGTGTGGGTGGGGTTCGCCGCGGCGGGCGTGCTGCTGCTCGGCGCGCTGCCGTCGTCGGCCGATCTCCTTGGCCTCCTGCTTGCGCTGGTCGCGGGCGCGTTCTGGGCGGGCTACATCGTGCTCGCGGGACCGCTCGGGAGGCGTTGGGAGGGCATCAGCGGCGTCGCCGCCGGCAGCATGCTCGGCACGCTCCTGCTCGCCGCGCCGGTGCTGCTGACCGCCGACGGAGGCATCGGCACACCCGGGGTCTGGCTGACGATGGCCGCGGTGGCGCTGCTCAGCTCCGTTGTCCCTTACGGCCTCGAGGTGCCCGCGCGGCGCTCGATCACGGCGTCCACCTTCGGCATCCTGATGAGCCTTGAGCCTGCCGCCGCGGCCCTGTTCGCCTGGATGGTGCTGGGGGAGCGGCTCGGATGGGTGGAGTGGCTCGCGATGGCGTGCGTGATCGTGGCCTCGGTCGGCGCCATTCGGACAGCAAGGAGGAGAAGTGGCCAAGAAGCCATCCGGCACGCCCGCGCTGAGGGCGCTTGACGCGGCGCGGGTCGCCTACACCGTCCGCGAGTACGTGCACGACCCGCGCGCGGTGAGCTTCGGCTTGGAGGCGGCCGCGGCGCTCGGCCTTCCGCCCGGCCGCGTGTTCAAGACGCTGCTGGCGAGCGACGGCCGCCAACTCGTCGTCGGCATCGTCCCCGTCGACCGCACGCTCGACCTCAAGGCCCTCGCCGTCGCTCTCGGGCTCAAGAAGCTCGCCATGGCCGACCCTGCGGCGGCCGAGCGCAGCACCGGAATGGTCGTCGGCGGCATCAGTCCCATCGGCCAGAAGCGCGCGCTCCCGACGGTGCTCGACGCGAGCGCCGTCGAGTACGACACCGTCCTCGTCAGCGGCGGACGACGAGGCCTCGACGTCGAGCTTGCGCCCGCGGACCTCGTCCGGCTCACCGCCGCCACCGTGCATCCCATCGCCGACCGGAAGGCCACGTGATCGTCGTCGCGCCCTGCGCGGTCCGGCGTCGCTTCGATGGCGGGTAGAGTCCGGTCATGAGTGACGAGAATGTGATCCTCTCCAAGAACGCCGAACTCCGGCGGTACGAGCTTCGCGTCGATGGCGACGTCGCCGGCTTCATCGAGTACGACGACAACGACGGTGTGCTGGACATGCACCACACCGAGGTCGACCCCTCGCACGGCGGGAAGGGATTCGGGCAGCAGCTCGTGGCGTTCGCTCTGGCCGATGCCCGCGAGCTCGGAGCGAAGGTGATCCCCACCTGCCCGTTCATCGCCAAGTACATCGAGCGCCACCCGGACGAGCAGGACCTCCTCGCAGCGCGCGACTGATCGCCGGTACGGCACAATAGCCCGTGGGCCGCACGTGCCCACGGGCCGAATGCGCCCGATCGTCCGATAAGGAGAGCCCGATGAGTGGAGTCATCACCGTCCGCCGCACCGACAACGCGGAACAGGTGGAGCTGACGACCACGACGACCGGCCTCGACCTGTTCGGCGACGACCGCACCGTCGTCGCGATGCGCGTGAACGGCGAGACCCGCGACCTGCAGCGCGAGCTGGCCGACGGCGACGAGGTCTCGCCGGTACTGATCGGCGAGCCGGAGGGCCTCTCGATCCTGCGCCACTCCGCCGGCCACGTCACCGCGCAGGCGCTGCAGAACCTGTTCGCGGAGGCGAAGCTCGGCATCGGGCCGCCCATCGTCGACGGCTTCTACTACGACTTCCAGACCGCGCCGCTGACCCCCGAGGACCTCAAGGCCATCGAGAAGCGGATGGGGCAGATCGTCAAGGAGCGGCAGCGCTTCGTGCGCCGCGCCGTCACCGACGAGGAGGCCCGCGTCGAGCTGGCCGACGAGCCGTTCAAGCTGGAGCTGATCACCGACAAGGGCTCCGCCTCCGACGACGACGGCTCCTCCGTCGAGGTCGGCGCCGGGGAGCTGACCATCTACGACAACGTCCGCCGCGACGGGTCGGTCGCCTGGAAGGACCTCTGCCGCGGGCCGCACGTTCCCCACACCGGCTACCTGGGCAACGGCTGGGGGCTCACCCGCAGCTCCGCCGCGTACTGGCGCGGCGACCAGCGCAACGCGGGCCTGCAGCGCGTCTACGGCACCGCGTGGCCGAGCAAGGACGAGCTGAGCGCGTACAAGACCCGGTTGGAGGAGGCCGCCAAGCGCGACCACCGCAAGCTCGGCCAGGAGCTGGACCTGTTCAGCTTCCACGAGATCGTCGGCTCCGGCCTGCCGCTGTTCCACCCCAAGGGCGGCGTGATCAAGCGCGCCATGGAGGACTACGTGCGCACCCGCCACATCGAGGAGGGCTTCGACTACGTCGGCACGCCGCACATCGCCAAGGAGGACCTCTTCTACACCTCCGGGCACCTCCCGTACTACAGCGACGGCATGTTCCCGCCGCTGCTGGAGGACGCCGAGCGCGACGAGCAGGGCAACGTCGTCAAGGGCGGCCAGGCCTACCGGCTGAAGGCCATGAACTGCCCGATGCACAACCTGATCTTCGACTCCCGCGGCCGCTCCTACCGCGAGCTGCCGCTGCGGTTCTTCGAGTTCGGCACCGTGTACCGCGACGAGAAGTCCGGCGTGGTGCAGGGCCTCACCCGCGTGCGCTCCATCACGCAGGACGACTCGCACAGCTACTGCGCCAAGGAGCAGGCACCCGACGAGGTGCGCCACCTACTGCGCTTCATCCTGTCGCTGCTGACCGACTTCGGCCTGACCGACGTCGCGCTCGAGGTCTCGACCCGCGACGAGGACGGCAAGAAGAAGGAAAAGTTCATCGGCTCGGACGCGCAGTGGACGGAGGCGACGGGCATCCTGCCGGAGATCGCGGACGAGTCCGGCCTCCCCGTCGTCGCCGATCCGGGTGGCGCCGCGTACTACGGCCCGAAGATCTCGATCCAGGCCAAGGACGCGATCGGCCGGACCTGGCAGATGTCGACCATCCAGTACGACTTCAACCAGCCCGAGCGGTTCACGCTGGAGTACACGGCCTCCGACGGCTCGCGCCAGCAGCCCGTCATGATCCACTCGGCGAAGTTCGGCTCCATCGAGCGGTTCATGGGTGTGCTGATCGAGCACTACGCGGGCGCGTTCCCGGCCTGGCTGGCCCCCGTCCAGGTGGTCGCGGTGCCGGTCGCGGGCGAGTTCAACGAGTACCTGGCGGGCGTCGTCGGGAGGCTGCGCGCCGCGGGCGTGCGGGTCCACTTCGACGACGGCGACGACCGGTTCGGCAAGAAGATCCGCAACGCGACGCAGGAGAAGGCCCCCTTCATCCTGATCGCGGGCGGCGAGGACCGGGACGCGGGCGCCGTGTCCTTCCGCTTCCGCGACGGCTCCCAGCGCAACGCCGTCCCGGCCGGCGAGGCGGTGGCCGACATCGTGGCGTGGATCGCGTCGCGCTCGAACGAGTCGCCCACGGCCGATGCCTGAGCCGGAGCCCAGCACGGACTTCGCGGGGGTCCCGGACGCCTTCCAACGTCTGTGGACCCCCCACCGGATGGCCTACATCCAGGGCGAGGGCAAGCCGAGGACGACGGGGGAGTGCCCGTTCTGCGCCGCACCCGGCCGAGCGGATGAGGACGGGCTGATCGTCGCGCGCGGGGAGGTCGCCTACGTCGTGATGAACCTCTTCCCGTACTCTCCCGGGCACGTTCTTGTGTGCCCGTATCGGCACGTCTCCGACTACACGGACCTCACCGTCGACGAGACGCGCGAGGTCGCGGAGCTGACGCAGCGGGTCATGCGCGTCATTCGACGGGTATCGAATCCCGATGGCTTCAACCTCGGGATGAACCAGGGCGAGGTCGCTGGGGCCGGGATCGCGGCGCACCTGCACCAGCACGTGGTCCCGCGCTGGTCTGGCGACGCGAACTTCATGCCCATCGTCGCTCGCACGAAGCCCGTGCCGCAGCTGCTGGGCGAGGCGCGGCGTCTGCTTGCGGAAGCGTGGGACGAGTGACGTGGGCCTGACCGGCCTGGTTTGGGCGGTCGGCGGGCGGCTGCCGCGCCGCGTCGGCGACGCGCTCGCCCGGGTCGCCTCTGTGCCGCTCGCTGCGCTGCCGCTGTCCGCTGTGGCGGCGTGGGCCGACTCGATCGAGGCGGGAACGGGACGTCGTCCCGGCTATCGGGCGCGTCGCCGGCTCCTCGAGAACTGGCTCCGCAACACGCTGTGGTCGCTCAGCCTCACGCGATGGAGCGACGACGACGTGCTGCGGGTCGTGCGGATCACGGACGCGGATGTCGCCAAGCTGCGCGACTCGCTGGCGGGACCCGGCATGGTGGCGGCGCTCCCGCACATGGGCTCGTGGGATTTCGCCGGGGCCTGGTGCGCGCGGGTCGGCATCAAGGTGGTCTCGGTCGCCGAGCGGCTCCCCGAGGGCCTTTTCGAGCGCTTCCGCGACGCGCGCGCGGGCATGGGTATGACCATCTACCCTGTGGACCAACCCGACCTGATGCGCCGCCTCGCCGACGACGTGCGCGCCGGCAGGCTAGTCTGCCTGCTCGCGGACCGCGACCTCAGCGCCCGCGGCCTCGCCGTCGCGTGGCCCGGCGGGGGAGAGCTGCGGGTTCCCGCCGGCCCGGCGCTGCTGGCCCGCCGCACCGGCGCCGACCTGCGCGTCGTCACCACGCACTTCGACGGCGGCCACCTCGAGATCCGCGTCTCCGACCCCGTCCCTGGCGACTCGGCCGCCGAGCTGATGACGGGCGTCGTCGCGGGTTTCGCCGACGCCGTCCGCGACGACCCGTCCAACTGGCTGATGCTCCGGCGCGTGCTGTGAGGGTCGCGCTGGTCACGCCCTATTCGCTCGACGTGCCGGGCGGCGTGGGCACCCACGTCCTCGGCCTCGCGCGGTGGCTGCTATCCCAGGGCCACGACCCGTTCGTCGTCGCCCCCGGGGAGCAACCCGTCGACGTCGGCGTCCCCGTCCGTCTCCTCGGCCGCGCGACCCCGTTCTCCTTCAACGGGTCGACGGCGCGGCTGGCGGTCTCCCCGCATCAGGCTCGCGCCGCCCGCGCCGCGGTCGCGACGGCCGACGTCGTCCACGTCCACGAGCCGCTCACCCCGGGAGCGGCCTTCGCGGCGGCGCGAAGCGGCCGCCCGCTGGTCGTCACGCACCACGCAGCGTTCCAGGTCGGCGCGCTCGGGCCTGTCCTCCGCGCCCGCGCCGCGCTCCTTCCCCGCGATCGCGTCTCCCTCGCCGTCTCCGAGGCCGCCGCGGCCACGGCCCGCGCCGCGACGGGGGTGACACCCGAGGTGGTACCGAATGCGATTGAGCTGCCGGACCTTTCGACGCGCGCCGCGTCGCTGCGCTCCTCCCGCGCGGCTCAAGGAGCGGAAGGAGCACCGTCGGCTAGCGCCTTACGCGCGGCTCAAGGAGCAGGCCCGTCGCGTCCGATGGTCCTGTTCCTGGGGCGAGACGAGCCGCGCAAGGGGTTTCCGGTCTTCGCCGCGCTGGCCCGCTCCGGCGTCGATGCGGAGTTCGTCGCCGTCGGCCCCACCACGCCCACGCCGGACGTCTCCGTCCTCGGCGCGGTCTCGGACGCCGAGCGCACGCGGCTGCTGTCCGCTGCGACGGTGCTGGTGGCCCCGAACCTGGCAGGGGAGTCCTTCGGCCTGGTGCTGGTCGAGGCCCTTGTCCACGGCGCCGCGGTCCTCGCCAGCGACCTGCCCGCCTTCCGCGCCGTCGTCGACGACCCCGCCGTCGTTCGCTTCTTCCCTCCCGGCGACGCGGCCGCCGGGTCCGCCGCCCTGCGTTCGCTCCTCGCCGCACCCCCGGACCCGACGCAGGCGCGAACGGCTGCGGCCCCCTACGGCTGGGACGTCGTCGGCCCGCGGCTCCTCGATGCGTACGCCCGGGCCGGTCGCGAGGGCGGGTTCACAGGCATGGCATAGGCTGGCGGCGTGGCTGCCTCTCTCGTCCCCGAACAGCAGTGGGATACCGACGCCGTCCTCACCATCCCCAACGTCATCTCGTTCATCCGCCTGCTCGGCATCCCGGCGTTCTGCTGGCTTATCCTGATCGGCCAGGACACCGCGGCCATCATCCTGCTCGCCGTTTTCGGCGCCACGGACTGGGTCGACGGCTACCTGGCGCGGAGGCTGAAGCAGCGCACGGCGCTGGGCGCCAAGCTCGACCCCATCGCGGATCGGCTGTACATCCTCGCGACGGTGATCGTCCTCCTGCTGCGGGGGATCGTGCCGATCTGGTTCGTCGTCGCCCTCTTCGCCCGCGACGTGATGCTCGCGCTGCTCGTTCCCGTTCTGCGCAAGCACGGGATCGTGGCGCTGCCCGTGAACTACGTCGGCAAGGCGGGGACGTTCCTGCTGCTCTTCGCTCTTCCGCTGATCCTGATCGGCTCCGAGACCTTCCTCGGCTGGCCCGCGGCCTACTGGCTCGGCTGGACGCTCGGCGTCGCGGGGGCGGTGTTCTACTGGGCCGCCGGCCTGCTCTACGTCCGCGAGACCGTGCGGCTCGCGAAGGCGGCTCGGTGAGGCGTCCCGACGCCAGCATGAGCCTCCTGACCGACCTGCAGGAGGGCGCGCTGGAGCCCGAATACCGCGCCGGGACGGGCGCCGCGCCCAGCCGGTTGCGGTTCGCCGTCTCGATCGCCTTGGTGGCGGTCCTCGTCACCGTCGCGCTTCTCCAGACCACGCGCGGCGCCGGAACCGCAGCCGCCCAACGCCAGGAGCTGCTGGACCGGGTGGCCGTGGCGGAGGCCCGCCAGCGCGAGGTCGCGGATCAGGTGGCGGCCCTCGACGAGGAGATCGGCCGCCTCGGCCAGCAGGCCCTCGGCGATCCCGACCAGCGCGCACGGTTGGCGGAGCTCGAGCAGCTCACCGGCGCCGTCGCCGTCGAGGGCCCGGGCATCGTTGTGGAGGTCTCCGACGCCCCCGGCGCCGACGGCACCAGCGGGCTCGTCCTCGACGGCGACCTCACGAGACTCGTCAACGGGCTCTGGATCGCCGGGGCGGAGGCGATCAGCATCAACGGGCGGCGGCTGACCGTCCTGACGCCGATCCGATCGGCCGGCGCGGCCATCACCGTCGACTACGTCTCGCTCAGCCCGCCCTACCGGCTCGAGGTGATCGGGGACCCGAACCGGCTCCAGGCCGGCTTCAACGAGACCGGCGCCGCCACGTGGTGGCACTTCTTGACCCAGAACTACGGCGTTACCATGTCGATCTCCCAGGCCGACGGGGACCTCTCGCTCCCCGCAGACTCTGGCATGACCCTCCGCCACGCGGCGGTCGAGTAGGAGGAACCGTGTTCGCGTTGCTTGGCCTGATCGCGGGCATCGTCGTCGGCGTCGTGCTGCAGCCCACCCTGCCGCCGGTGCTCGCGCCGTACCTCCCGATCGCCATCGTGGCCGCGTTCGACGCCATCCTCGGCGCCACGCGCGCCTACTTGGAGGGCATCTTCTCCGATCGGGTCTTCCTGGTCTCCTTCCTCTCCAACGTCGTGATCGCCGGGCTGATCGTGTTCGTCGGAGACCAGATCGGCGTCGGCTCCCAGCTCTCCACCGGCGTGGTCGTCGTCCTCGGCATCCGGATCTTCACCAACGCCGCCGCCATCCGGAGGGCCCTGCTGCATGCCTGAGGAACATCCCCCCGCCCGTCGCGCGACCGACCCGAGCCGTCGCGGGGACCTCCTGCGCGACTTCTTCCGGCCCAGCCGGGGCCAGCTCACCGTGGGCCTCGCCCTTTTTGTGACCTCGCTGATCGTGGTGATCACGATCGGCTCGCAGGCGGCGCAGCCCGACTTCGCGAACGTCCGGCAGGCCGAGCTGATCCAGCTGCTCGACAACATCTCCGCCGAGACGCGCCGGCTGGAGGACGAGGCCCGCGACCTCGAGGCGGCGCGCACCGAGCTGATCAGCGGCGCTAACCGCGAGGAGGCGGCCAGGCAGGAGGCCGAGCGGCGCCTCCAGCAGGCCGAGATCCTGGCGGGCGTCGTACCGGTGAGCGGCCCCGGCGTGCGCATCTCCCTCTCCGACCCTGAGGGCAAGCTGACCGCGGAGTTGCTGCTCGACGCCGTCGAGGAGCTGCGCGACGCCGGCGCGGAGGTGATCGAGCTGAACGACGCCGTGCGCCTCGTCATGCGGTCGGCCTTCACGACGACCGACGACGGCACCGTCGTGGCGGACGGCGTGGAGCTCCGCGCGCCGTACCTCATTGACGCGATCGGCGATCCGGCCACGCTCGAGGCGGGGGCCCGCTTCCGCGGCGGGCTGGTCAGCGAGGTCGAGGGCGAGCGCGTCGGCGGATCGGTGCTGATCACTCAGTCGGACCGGATCGACATCGCCACGACGGTGGAACCCCAAGCCAATCAGTTCGCGCGCCCGCGCTAACCTAGGCACTCGGGGTAGCCTGTGACCAGCCCGGCGAACGACGAGGAAGTGTGGATATGAAGTGCCCGAAGTGTGGATCTGATCGACCTGCCGAGGCCAGGTTCTGCAGTGAGTGTGGCACCTCCCTCATCGACTCCACCGGCGACACCACCACGATGATCCCGGTCGCCGTCGACGCGCCCGAGCACGTCGAACTGACCGAGAAGGAGCGCGAGGCCGCGCGTGCGCTGTCCCCGGGCAACGCCCTGCTCGTGGTCAATCGCGGCTCCGGCGACTCCAACCGCTTCCTGATCGACTCGGACGTCACCACGGTCGGCCGCCACCCCGAGTCGGACATCTTCCTCGACGACATCACGGTCTCGCGCCACCACGCGAAGTTCGTGCGCAGCTCGGGGCAGCTCTACCTTGAGGACCTCGGCAGCTTGAACGGTACATACGTGAACCGGACCCTTCTCGACGGCCGCTCGATGCTGCGCGAGGGCGACGAGATCCAGATCGGCAAGTACCGCGCGACGATCTCGCTGAGCGAGCCCGGAACGCTCTGATGCCAGGCCCGGCGCGCACCATCGGCCGCGTGCTGGAGATGATCCGTCCCGAGTTTCCCGACATCTCGGTCTCGAAGCTGAGATACCTGGAGGCGGAGGGTCTGATCGCTCCGGACCGGCAGCAGCCGTCGGGGTACCGTCGCTTCTCCCAGAACGACGTCGACCGACTGCTCTACGTGTTGCGCGCCCAGCGCGACCGCTACCTGCCCCTCAAGGTGATTCGCGAGGAACTGGAGGCGATCGACCGGGGCGAGGACCCGCCAACGCACGACCCGAAGCCCGAGGGCGAGCCCGCCCAGGAGCCGCGCAAGGCGGCGCGCGGCGGGGGAAAGCACCTGATGAGCCGCAGGCAGGTCCTCACCGAGTCGGGCATCGGCGAGGCCACTCTGATCCAGTTGGAGCGCCAGCGCATCGTTCAGCCCCGCCGGGGCACGCAGCTGTATGGGCCGGAGGCCGTCGCGCTGGCCAGCGCCGCGAAGAAGCTCGGCGGGCACGGCATCGATCTTCGGCAACTGCGCGTGTTGCAGCAGGCGGCCAGCATGGAGGCCGCGTTCGTCGAGCAGCTTCTTGAGCCCCATCGTCGGCGCTCCGGCGGCCCACCACAGGAGCTGGTCTACGAGATGTATCGCCTGGTGATGCAGGCCCACGCCGCGCTCCTCCACGGCCAGATTCTCTGAGCTACGGTTGACCCATGATCTCGCTCAAAGTGGTCGGCATCCGGTTGCTGAGCCCCGAGGATCCGCCCGTCCTGCTATTGGGTGAGGAGGGCGGCACCCGCTCGCTTCCCGTCTGGATCGGCAGCACCGAGGCTGCCGCCATCGCGTCGGCGCTGGAGGGCGAGAAGCCGCAGCGCCCCATGACGCACGACCTGCTCGCCACGATCGTCGCCCGGCTTGGCACGGGCGAGGTCCTGATCACGGGGATGAGCGACGGGATCTACGACGCCGTCCTGCGCCTCGGCGACGAGGACATCCAGGTTCGGCCAAGCGACGGGGTGGCCCTCGCGGTGCGGCTGGGATGGCCCGTGCGCTGCCCGCGGGCCCTCATGGATCAAGTAGGGGTTGAGGTTGAGAGCGGCGGCACGGATGAGGTCGAGGCCTTCCGCGCCTTCCTCGACAGCGTGAGCGCGGAGGACTTCGAGGACGAAGGGCCTAGCCAATAGCGATTCATGGAGCGACCCGGCCGCGGAGGCGCTGCATCGATAGGATTGCGCAACGATCTTTTGGCGCTCGCCCGGGCGTGTCGCCATGACCGACCCCGCCCGGGCCGGTTAGCGTCTGGGGGTCGGTGTCAGCCGATCACACCGATCCGAAGTGAGGGACCGTGGCCGAGAAGACCCTGTGGCAAGAGGTGCTTTTCGACGGCGACTTCGCGCCAGTCCCCAGCGACACCGGATTCCGCGGCCCCATCGCCCACCGCGTGGCGGGCATCACCTACCGCCAGCTCGACTACTGGGCCCGCACCGGGCTGGTCGTGCCGAGCATCCGCAACGCAGACGGCTCCGGCACCCAGCGGCTGTACTCGTTCCGCGACATCCTGCTGCTGCGCGTGGTCAAGGGCTTCCTCGACGTCGGGATCGCGTTGCAGCAGATCCGCGTCGCCATCGATCACCTTCGCGCCCGCGGCATCGACGACCTGACCGAGCTGACACTCGTCAGCGACGGGTTCAGCGTGTACGAGGTGACCTCGGCCAACGAGCTGTTCGACCTGACCCGCGGCGGCCAGGGCATGTTCATGATCTCGGTCAGCTCCGTCTGGCGCGAGCTGGAGGGCACCCTCTCGACGCTGCCCGGCGAGCGCGTGGAGGAGGCCGCCCCCGTCGTCGATAACCCGGCCGACGAGCTCGCTGCGCGCCGCCGCGCCCGCGCCGTCTGAGGTAGCCCGCCAGGTATGGTCGCGTCTGTGAGGCAGTGGCTGGAACGGGTGATGAGGCACCCCCTCGTCGCCCACGCGCTGTACGCCAACCAGAGATTCCAGGAGCGTCTCGGCCCGCAGTTCGCCGGCGCCATCACCTACTTCTCGGTGCTCTCGCTCGTCCCCGTGCTGATGTTCGTGTTCGCCATGCTCGGCATGACCATGACGGTGCTGCGGCCGGACCTGCTGTACCAGCTCACCCGCGAGATCCGCGGCGCGCTCGGCGACTCGGCGATGACCGAGCCGCTGGTCGACCTCGTCACCACCTCGTTGGTCAGCTGGCGATCGGTCACCACCTGGGCCTTGCTCGGCGCCGGCTGGGCGGGGTCCCGCTGGGCAGGGCACCTGAAGCGCGCCGTGCGCGTGATGTGGTCCAACGAGTTCGAGGACGCCACGAAGCGGCGCAACTTCTTCGCCGAGCTGGGCGTCAACCTCCTGGTCTTCCTCGGGCTCATCACCACGATCGGCATCGGCCTGGGCCTCGCCTCCGTCGGCGGCCCCTTCTCGGAGCAGATCGTCAGGTTGCTGGGCTGGGAGTCCGTGCCCGGGATCGGCTTCCTCGTGCAGCTCGGCGCCGTGCTGATGACGTTCGTCGCCGGCTGGGTGATGTTCGCCTTCCTGTTCGTGGTCCTGCCCAACGAGCCGGTCAGCCCCCGCGCGTGGCTGATCGGCACCCTCGTCGGCGCGCTGGGCGTCACCGTGCTGCAGTCGGTCGCCGGACGCATCCTCGGCATCTTCTCCGGCAACGTCTCCGCGCAGATCTTCGGCAACACCATCGTCGTCATGTTGCTGTTCAACACACTGGCGATGTTCATCCTGTTCACCGCGGCCTGGGTGGGGACCGAGGGCTACTGGCGCGGGGCCGTGGCCGACGCGGATGCCCCAGCGGCACCCGCGGAGGAGGTCATCGTCGTCGACGCCGTCGAGCCGGAGCCCGTAGGCGAGCCTGCGCCGTGGGGCGGGATTCCCCGGCCGAGCAGGCACGAGACCGTGCGCCAGGACGTCGCGGCCCGGGGCATGAAGGTGAACCTGGGGATCGGCTACGGCCTCGGCGCCGCCACCGGCCTCGGTCTCGGCGCCGTTCTCATCGGGGTCGTTCGTCGCGCGAGAGAGTTCCTGAGCAGAAAGTCCCGGTAACACGAAAGCGCCGACCGTCCGGGGACGGTCGGCGCTTCCCAAGGTCAGTGCGCGACGGCGCGGGCCGGAAACTCCTGGCCGATCTCGGCGAGCATCGCCTTGTACCAGTCCTGGTTGATCTCGAACGGCTTGCCGCCCTTGATCCGGTCGAACGCGATGGCGGTCAGCACGTCGCCGTTCTCCTCGTCGTGGCCGATCACGCCGGGCTCGCCCCGCAGCGCGGAGTCGACGGCGAGGTCGGTGCACTGCTTGATGAGGGCCAGGTCGGCGTCGTTGGCCGCCGCGGCGCGGGAGTAGTAGCCGGACTTCTGGATCATGACCTTCTCGGCGTTCAGCTTCTCGGCGAACTTCGACGCGAACCAGGCACCGGGGTTGACCTTGTCGAGCTTCACGTGGCCGAACGGGTCGCGGGGGACCTCCTCGCCGGCGGCCTCCATCTCGGCGACGATCGAGTCGAGGCCCGCGCCCTCCGAGAGGAAGATCGTGACGTTGCCGACCTCGTCCATGACGGTGTTCAGGCGCTCGGCCTCCTTGGCGATGTCGATCTCGCCCTCGGGAACGTAGACGCCGTGGATGTCCCAGGCGGCCTTCGACAGGCCGATCTCGGGCAGCCACTCCTGGCTGTCCAGCCACTCGCGGTACTTCTGCGCCGTGGCGGCGGTCAGCCAGCCGCAGTGGCGGCCCATGACCTCGTGCACGATCAGCATGCGCGAGCCGGAGTTGTGCTCGGCGACGATGTTCTTGGCGAAGATCGCGCCCTGCTCGGCCGCGGTCCACGCGCCGAGGGACTGGCGGATCGGGATGACGTCGTTGTCGATGGTCTTCGGCAGGCCGACGACGGTGAGGCCGTAGTCGTGCTCGGCGAGGTAGGCCGCCAGGTCGGCGGCGGCGGTGTTGGTGTCGTCGCCGCCGATGGTGTGCAGCACGTCGACGCCGTCGGCCACGAGGCGGTCGGCCGCCA
>CAYVWO010000032.1:0-13699 GCA_964455495.1 uncultured Tessaracoccus sp. | reverse complement strand
CTCAGAAAGGTTTGAGTCATCCCAACTGCACGCACCATCCGCCCCCGCGAGTCCACCACAGTCGGCTCCGACGGCCGCCGATCCCGCTTGTAGACCCCACGCGACCTGCGCAGAGCCACGGTTTTCAGGGCCGGGCCAGGGTTCTCAAACTCTCTACGGAGGTGCACAGACGATTGAGCCGAGAGAAGCGGGAGCAAGCTCCTCGCTTCCGAGGCGATTGAAGTCTGTGATAAGTCGCGAAGCGACGAACACCTTTGCCTCAGGTCAGGCTGACGACCTCGCCGTGCCTCGGGACGACGGCGACCCAGCCGAGGTCGTCGGCGATCCGCTTCCTCAGCGCCGCCGAGGCGTGGGGCTCGCCGTGGGTCAGGAACACCACGTCGGGCTGCTTTCCGAGGGCACGGAGCCAGTCGATGAGGTCCGACGCGTCGCCGTGGACGGAGAACTCGGTGTCGCGCACGATCTCCGCCTTCACCGGGATGTAGTGGCCGTTGATCTTGACGACGGGGGCGCCGTCCTCGAGCGCGCGGCCGCGGGTGCCGAGCGCCTGGTAGCCGGTCAGGACAACGGTGTTGCGGGCGTGGGGGAGGCGGCGTTCGAGGTGGTAGAGCACGCGGCCGCCCTCGGCCATTCCGGAGGAGCTGATGATGATCATCGGGTCGGTGCGCCCGTTCAGGCGCTTCGACGCCGACGGGTCGCGCGTCTCGATGAGCCTGAGGTCGGTGTAGTCCGCGAGCGTGATGGTGTCGGCCAGCTCGTCGGCGAAGCTGCGGTACACGTCGAGCGCCTTCAGGGTCATGGGGCCGTCGACGGCCACCGGCACGTCGGGAATCCGGCCGGCCCTCCGCATCTCGACCAGCGCGCGCAGCACCGCCTCGGTGCGGTCTATGGCGAACGCCGGCACGATAACCTGCCCGCCGCGCCCGACGGTGCGGCGGATGGCGTCGGCGAACGGTTCGTGCGGGATCTCGGGCTCGGGGTGCTCGCGGTCGCCGTAGGTCGACTCGCAGACGACGAGGTCCGCGGCCTCGGGCGCGCCCCTGCCTTGGAGGATCGGATGGCTGTGGCGGCCGAGGTCGCCGGAGAACAGCACGGAACGGGGGCCGACCTCGACGTGGATGCTCGCCGACCCGAGGATGTGCCCCGCCCGGACCCAGCGCGCCCACAGCACGCCGGCGATGTCCACGTTGGTCTCCCACTCGACGGTGGTCAGCAGCGGGAGGGTCGCCTCGACGTCGGCTGTATCGTACAGCGGCGTCGGGTGTTCGTGCTGCGACCAGCCGCCGCGGGTGGCGTCCTGCACCGACTGCTCCTGCAGCTTCGCGGAGTCGCGCAGCACGATCTCGGTCAGGGCCGCCGTCGGCTCCGTGCACCAGATCCGTCCCTCGAACCCGTGCTTGACCAGGGCGGGGAGGTACGACGTGTGGTCCGCATGGGCGTGGGTGATCAGGATGTCGTCGATGGTCGAGGGGTTGACCGGGAACGGCTCGCGGTTCTTGAGCCGCCACCGCTTCTCGCCCTGGAACATGCCGGCGTCGACGAGGACGCGCCGGTCGTCGACGGTGAGGAGGTACTTCGATCCGGTCACCGTGCCCGCCGCGCCGAGGAAGGTGAGCGTCGCCGTCCGAGGATTACCCATGTTCGATCCTGGCACAGAAGTGCGTCCGGGAGGCGTTCTTCCGCGGGGGTGTCGGCGGCGCCGGGTAGCATGGACGCGCACAGCCTCCATGGAGACTAACGAAAGAGTGTGACCTTATGTCCAACCCGATCATTGGCCGCCCCGACGCCTTCACCCGGCACGGCGGTGCCGAGCAGCAGGCGTACGCCCAGGGCGCGCCGCAGTACGGCACCGACCCCTACCAGACGCAGTACCAGCAGCCGCCGGTCGCCACCGGCGGGGTGATGACCCTCGACGACGTGCTGGCCAAGACCGCGATCACGCTCGGCGTCGTCGCGCTGACCGCGGCCGCGACCTTCCTGTACCTGCCGATGCAGTTCCTGTATCCGGCGCTCATCGGCTCGGCCCTCGTAGGCCTCGTCACCGTCTTCTTCGTCGCCGCGAAGTCCCGCGTCCCGGTGGGCGGTGTCCTGTTCTACGCCGCGGTCGAGGGCGTGTTCGTCGGCGCGATCTCGAAGTTCTTCGAGCTGATGTACCCCGGCATCGTCGTGACCGCCGTCATCGCGACGTTCATCACGGCGGGCGTGACGCTGGCCGCCTACAAGTTCTTCAACATCCGGGTCACGCCCAAGTTCCGCAAGATGGTGTTCATCGGCACCGCGTCGCTGGCGGCCGTGTTCCTCGTGAACTTCGTGCTCGCGCTGTTCAACGTCGACACCGGCCTGCGCGGCATGGGAGCCAACGCCGGGCTGCTCGCCATCGGCGTCTCGATCCTCGCCGTCTGCCTCGCGGTGATGAACCTCATCGTCGACTTCGACTCCGTCGAGCGCGGCATCGCGGCCCAGGCCCCGGCCAGCGAGTCGTGGCGCGCGGCGTTCGGCATCACGGTCACCATGGTGTGGCTGTACGTCGAGATCCTGCGGATCCTGTCCTACTTCAGGGATTAGGCCTCGACAGCTTGCGGGCGTACTGCGAAAGCAGCGCCCGCGAGCCGTTGGTCCAGTTCAGCGTCCGCCAGGTACGCGTCGGCACCCAGTCGGCCCGAAACGTCGATCCACCCACGTCGTGGACGACCGGGTCGCTGGGTGTCTTGCACGTCGCGCCGTAGATGACGCGCAGGGCGTGGAAGTCCTCAAGCGTGCCCGCCATGAAACGCCCCACCCAGTGCTCCGACTCGAGGCTCAGCACTCGGTCGATGACGATGTCCTGGCCCGTCTCCTCGTACACCTCGCGCAGGACGGCCTCCGACGGCGACTCCTCGGCATCGACGCCGCCGCCCGGCAGCGCCCAGGAACCCGGCGCGGGGGTGGCGGCCGAGTTCACGGTGCCGAGGATGCCGCGGCGCGACAAGACGATGGCGTACGCCCCGATCCGCTGGTGGCGCACGGGCTCCTCGCCCAGCGGCGCCACGTAGACGGTGTGGCGCTCGGGCGGGCGGTGATCGGCGGCGACGACCTCGCGCACCAGCCACGTGAAGACGATCTCGCCGTCGCTCATGGTGGCGGCGAGGGGGCGCACGGGAACGTAGCCGTGGTCGAACATCGTCACGCGCGGATGCGCGCCGTGGCCGACCCGAAACGCGACGACCGGTGCGCCCAGGGGATGGGTGACACCGGATACGCGCATTGGCCGAGTCTACCGAAGTAGGCTAAGGAGCGATGGCCCCGCCGGGGCCCCCGACGATGGGGTGGGCATGGAGTTTCGCGAGAACGTATCGCTGGAGCAGTCGCGCGTCCGGTACGGCGGAGGCAGCAGCGGTGGGGGCGGCGGGGGACGCCGCCCGGGGATTGCCATCGGAGGCGGGATCGGCGGCATCCTCGTCCTGCTGCTCGCGCTGTTCTTCGGCGGCGACATCACCGACCTGCTCGGCGGGATGACGGGGGAGCAGGCCCAGACCGGGCAGCTGGAGCCCGCCGACCCGGACAAGTGCGCCAATACCAACGACATCGCCAACGACCCGGACTGCCGCTGGGCCGCCTACGAGATCGCGCTCACCGACTTCTGGTCGCAGGCCTACGGCAAGGGCTTCGAGCCGCCCGCGGCCGTCCAGCTCTTCTCCGGGCAGATCGCGACGGCGTGCGGCACGGGCACCTCCGAGATGGGCCCCTTCTACTGCCCGGGCGACACGATCATCTACCTCGACGACGAGTTCATGGGTCAGCTCCTGCGGCAGCTCGGCACCGAGCGCAGCCACGCGGCGGAGCTGTACATCGTCGGCCACGAGTACGGCCACCACATCTCCAACCTCACCGGCCAGATGAAGGCCGCGCGCGCAAGCGGCAACCAGAGCGGGCCGAAGTCCGGGCAGGTCCGCCTCGAGCTCCAGGCCGACTGCTACGCCGGCGCGTTCTTCGCCAACACCATCAAGGACCCGAACTCGCCCATCAAGAAGGTCACGCAGGACGACCTGGACCGCATCGTCGAGGCGGCCCGCGCCGTCGGCGACGACCACATCCAGGAGATGTCGGGCGGGCGCGTGGTGCCGGAGAGCTGGACGCACGGGTCGTCGGCGATGCGCCAGTACTGGACCGCCGTCGGGTTCCAGAGCGGAGACCCGAACAAGTGCGACACCTTCAGCACCAACGAGCTGGGCGGCTGAGTCCTTCGCGCTCGTCGGTAGGTCAGCCCTGCCCCAGGAGGTCGGTCATGTCGCGCCCGGCCATGTCCGTGAAAGAGACGGCGCCCCCGCAGTCGTATCGCGCGACGGGAGCGAACCGTCCGTGAGACATGTCGACGGCGACGTCGCAGTCCTGCTCGGGGCCGGTCTGGTAGCGCGCGATGGCTTGGGCGAGCGCGGCCGGCTGGAGCAGGTCGGGGGAGAAGGTGGCGACGGCGGGGCTCTCGGAGCGGCGCGTCTCGAACACCGGCACGCCGCCGACGCGGCTGCGGCTGAGCACCACGCCCGGCTCGTCATCGGTGAGGTCCGCCCAGTAGCCGCGCGTGGGATTGAAGCCGATGCCGTAGAGGGCCGTGCCGTCGCCGACGACCTCGGCGAGGCCCGCCGTGATGTCGGCGACCGAAGTGTAGCCCAGTGTGCTGACGGCGGTGCCGTCCTTGCGGAAGAACACTGTCGACGTCTCCGGCCGCGACGTCACTGTCATCAGCACCTGCCCCTCGCGGTACTCGACCACCTGGAGGACGAGCTCGCCGCGGACCCCGCGGAGGTCGGCGACGGCGAACATGCGGTTGAGGGAGTGGAACGGGTAGTCGGCGGGGTCGAAGGTGGCCTGCCCGAGGTACTGGATGTCGGAGTCCACGTGCGCGATCTGGCCGTCGCGCCACGCGTAGCTGCGCACGCTCTTGTCGGGAAGCAGCGCGGTGAGTGTCGCCTGCTGAGCCGTGATGTCGACCTTCAACACCGGCAGCCCGGCCGCGACGCGGTGTAGCTCGGCCACGACGGCCGGGGCGCTGTCAAGCAGGGGCTCGGCGATGGGGAAGTCGAGCGGGAGCTGATCGTCCGGGACCGGGGTGGCCGTCGGGGAGGGAGAGGGCGACGCCGTGGGCGTCGGGCTCGGGGAGGCGCTGGGGCTGAGCGTGGAGACCGGCGGCTGGCCCTGCGTCGGGCCGCAGCCGACAAGCAGGGCGGCCGCCGCCCCGACAGCCCAGCGCCGAGAGATCATCGCCCAAGTGTACGGAGTCACGATCGTCCCGGCGATTCAGGCCCGGCCGTCGTCACCGCCGTGTGGCTATCGCCGCGGACCGCAGCGGACCCCGGTGGCGTGGTTCGGGCAGTAGCCGTCGGGGTTCTTGTGCAGGTACTGCTGGTGCTCGACCTCGGCGTAGTAGAACTGCCGGCCGGGGGAGATCTCGGTGGCGATGGCGCCGTAGCCGGCGGCGGTGAGCCGGTCCTGGAAGGCGGCGAGGCTGCGTTCGGCGGCCTCGCGCTGGGCATCGTCGACGGGGAACGCCGCGGAGCGGTACTGCGTGCCGACGTCGTTGCCCTGACGGTCCTTCTGGGTGGGGTCGTGATTCTCCCAGAACAGCGTCAGCAGGTCGTCGTAGGAGACGCGGGCGGGGTCGAACACCACCTGGACGGTCTCGGTGTGGCCCGTGCGACCGGTGCAGCACTCGGCGTAGGTGGGGTTGGGGGTGAAGCCGCCCATGAACCCGACAGCCGTGTTGACCACGCCGTCGGCCTCCCAGAACATGCGCTCCTCGCCCCAGTAGCAGCCGAGCGCGAAGTAGGCGACCTCGCACCCCGCGGGCACCTCGTCGAGCGGCAGCCCGAGGACGGCGTGCACCGGAATGGGGTTGAGCACGGGCGTCGCGCGCCCCGGGAGCGCGGCGTCGGCGGTGACCATGTGTGGCGGCGCGATGTGCGCCCGCAGCCAAGCTTCGATATCCATCCGGCTACGGCGCCTCTTCGCCGGTGAGGACGCCGTAGAGGCCGCGGACGATCATGTACCCGCCGGCGGCGAGGCCGAGCATCCAGAACGTCCGACGCGCCTTGCTCACCTCGCGCTTCCCTCCGGCCGCCTCGGCCTCCGGCTGCTGCTCGGGCTCCGGGACCGCCTTGGGGACGACCCGGCGGACGCGGCGGGCGCCGGGCGTCGTCGCATCTTCACCGGTGGGGTCGACGGTTGGCTCGTCACTCATGCTGTTGGTCCTTCCGGAGGCGGGAGCGCCCAGTCTATGGGAGCGCCGCCCTGCTGCTCGATGAGTCGGTTGGCTGCGCTGAACGGGCGCGATCCGAAGAAGCCCGAGCGTGCGGAGAGCGGCGAGGGGTGCGCCGTCGCGATGACGGGGACCTCGCGCAGCATCGGCCTGGCCGACTGCGCGTCCCGGCCCCACAGGATGGCGACGAGCGGGCCACCGCGCTCGGCGAGCGCCTCGACGGCGCGGGCCGTCACCTGCTCCCAGCCCTTGCCCCGGTGCGACGCCGGCGCGCCGGGGCGGACGGTCAGCACCCTGTTCAGCAGCAGGACGCCCTGGTCGAACCAGTGCGTGAGGTCGCCGTGCGCGGCCTGCGGGATGCCCAGGTCCTGCTCGAGCTCGCGGTAGATGTTGCGGAGGCTCCCCGGGAGCGGCCGGACGTCCGGGGCGACGGAGAACGACAGCCCGACTGGATGCCCCGGCGTCGGATAGGGGTCTTGCCCCAGGATCAGGACGCGGACGTCGGCCAGCGGCAGGGTGAACGCGCGCAGGATGTTCTCGCCGGCGGGAAGGTAGGAGAAGCCCGCCGCGATCTCCTCGCGCAGGAACTGCCCCATCGCCGCGACCTGCCCCTCCACCGGCGCCAGCGCCTCCGCCCAGTCCGGGGCGACGAGTTCAGCCAAGGGTCGTGCCATGGGCCCCAGCCTGTCACACGGCGTCGGCGCGCGAACACGAATCTCTCTATACGTGGGGCAAGCCCGTATGACGGCCTTGGTCGACGTATAGAGAGATTAGTGCTCGGGGACTGGGCCTCCGGGGTGCAGCAGGCGCGGGACAAGGAGCCCGTAGGGGACGATTCAGGGTTTCCAGAAGTAGAGATTTGTCTTCGTAAATGGAAAGTCTGGGTAAGGTTGTCGCATGGCTAACGCAGATCTGAGCTCCATCCTCGACGACCTCGCCGCGGGTCGCATCGACACGGCCGAGGCCGGGCGCCGCATCGAGGCGGCCAAGCGCGCCGCGGACGAGGCGGAGGCCCCCGCCCAGCGCGACGACCCCGCGCCGAAGGCGGCACCGGGCAAGGGCGGGCTGTCCCGCGTGGCGGTCACCGCCGTCGGGCGCCGCGTCCGGATCGAGGGCGACCCCACCATCACGACCCTCTCGGTCGACGGGCCGCACGCGCTGCGCCGCGTCGGCACCGTGATGGAGGTCACTTCCACGGAGGAGATCGGCCCCAACTTCCAGGGCTTCTCGCTCATCCGGCCGCCGCGCAGCCTCGACGACCTGCGCGACATCGGCCTCGGCAAGGAACTCGTCATCCGCGTGAACCCCAAGCTCATCATCGACGCGGAGGTGACGACGGGGTCGCTGCGCACCGCCAAGGTGCCGCACCTCGGCCGCATCCGGGTGACCGCCGGCGGCGCGACGCTGGACGACATCGAGGAGGTCGAGGACCTGCTCAGCCAGGCCGGCGGCGTCAGCGTCGAGGGGCCGCTCCGCTCGGGCCGCTCGCGGCTGCGGGTGGAGTCGGGCTCGCTCGCCGTCACCCTCACGCCCGGGGCGAGCGTCGCCATCCGCGGCGAGGCGAAGCTCGGGAAGATCAACTGGCCCGACGGCGGCGACAAGGTCGACGAGTACGTCGTCGGCAACGGCGCGGCGCGGCTCGACATCGCCGTGGTCATGGGCATGGCCACCGTGAAGTCGGAGGCTTGAGATGAGCGCGCACCTGTACCACGCCCCCGCCGAGTGCCCCGTCTGCGGCGACCAGTTGATCACGACCCGCAAGGGCTGCCGCGGCTGCGGCACCGAGATCGCCGGCGAGTTCGCCAGCTGCGAGTTCTGCGCGCTCGGCCGCGACGACCTCGCCCTGCTGCGGGTCTTCCTCGGCTCGCGGGGCAACCTCCGCGAGGTCGAGAAGCACCTCCAGGTCTCCTATCCGACGGCGCGGGCGCGCCTCGACGCCGTGCTCGCGAAGCTCGGCCTCGAACCCGGCGCGGAGCAGCCGGAGCCGACCGAACACCAGCCGACGCACGGCGCTCCGACCGAGACGCCTGAGGAGCAGATCCTCGCGCGCGTCGCCCGCGGCGAGCTCAGCGCGGAGATCGCCGCGCAGCTACTCGCAGAGGCTCCATGATCTGGGCGCTCGTCAACTATGTGACTCTGACGTACACGCCAAGGAAGCACTGATCAACCGAGGAATGACTGGTCAGCATGCTCGGGGTGTTACAGCGACTCGACCTTCGTGACGACCACCATCAGCTCCTTGCCGTTGGGGGCCGCGTAGCGCACCTCGTCGCCGACCTTCGCGCCGAGCACCGCGGAGCCGAGCGGCGACTGCGGGGAGTAGACGGAGTGGTCGACGGAGGCGTCGGTGCCCAGCACCTCGCGGGAGCCGAGGAGGAACGTGTCGGTGTCGTCCTCGTCGCCGTCGTAGGCGACCGTGACGAGCTTGCCGGGGGCCACCTCGTCGGCCGCGCCGGCGGCGGAGCCGGCCTGGGCGCGGCGGAGGAGGTCCTCCAGTTGTCGGATGCGGCCCTCCATCTGCCCCTGCTCCTCGCGGGCGGCGTGATAGCCGCCGTTCTCGGAGAGGTCACCCTCCTCGCGGGCGGCGGCGATGCGGGCGCTCACCTCCGGGCGCCCAACGGTCTTCAGCTCGTTCAGTTCGGCCTCAAGCTTGTCGTGGGCCTCCTGCGTGAGCCATACCACGTCGACAGAAGTTTCAGACATCCGGCAACCCTAGCAGGGGTCCGCAAGCGCGGCCGGTCGTTGCGGAACCAGTTTTTGGGGTTTAGGGGGCGATGCGGCAGCCGTCGATCACGATGCTCGTGGCCTCGCGGATGGTCTTGACGGTGACCGGCACCCGGGTCAGCTTCTCGGTGCCGGGCGGGACCTCGACGGTGGCCTCCCCGACGACCTCGAAGGACTGCGCCTGCGCCGTCAGCTCGCATGCCGCGGCGGTCGCGGGATCGCGACGCTGGACGATGATCTCGGCCGTCACCTCGGTGGCGCTTTGCACCGTGAAGCTGTGCACGTCCCCGACGACGTCGGGATTCGACTGCTGCAGCCCCTGGAGCGTGACCAGGGCGATCGCTCCGAGCACGGCCGCGCCGGCGACACCGCCGGCCAGGAAGTCGAGGGGGCGTCGGTTGGGGTAGCGCGCCTTGATGCGCGCCTCGTCTGGGGTCACGCCCCCATTGTGCCTTGAGATGGGAAGGCGCGACGGCGCGGGGGCCGGGCACAATACCGTCCATGTCCGCGCCGCTCTCCGCCCAACTGCGCTTGTTGCACGTCCACGCGCACCCCGACGACGAGTCGAGCAAGGGTGCCGCGACGACGGCGAAGTATGTCGCCGAGGGCGTCGACGTCATGGTGGCGACCTGCACGGGTGGGGAACGGGGCTCGGTGCTCAACCCGAAGCTCGTCGGGGACCCGGAGGTTGAGCTCAACATCGCGGCCATCCGCGCCGAGGAGATGCGCAGGGCGCGCGAGATCCTCGGTATCCAGCAGGTCTGGCTGGGCTTCGTCGACTCCGGTTACCGGGAGGGCGACCCGTTCGCGGACCTGCCCGAGGGTTGCTTCGGCCGCGAGGACGCGACCAGCGCCGCGGGGCGCCTGGTCAAGGTGATCCGCGAGTTCCGCCCGCACGTGGTGACCACCTACGACGAGCAGGGCGGCTACCCGCACGCCGACCACATCATGTGCAACCGGATAGCCGTCGAGGCCTTCAAGGCCGCGGCCGACGCGGACCTCTGGCCCGAGCACGGCCCGGCCTGGCAGGCGGCGAAGCTGTACTACCACATGGGATTCCACCGCCGTCGCTACGAGCAGCTCGAGCGGATCATGCACGCCAGCGGCCTCGACTGCGAGTTCCCTTTCTTCGACGAGGACCCCTACTCGTACGGAAGGCTCACCACGTTCGTCGACTGCGCGGAGTTCTTCCCCGTGCGCGACGAGGCGCTGCGGGCGCACGCCACCCAGATCGACCCCGACGGACCCTGGTTCGGCGTGCCGCTGGCCATCCAGCAGGCGGGGTGGCCGACGGAGGACTACCAGTTGGTTGTGTCGAAGGTACCGACCATGATCCCCGAGGACGACCTGTTCGCCGGCCTGCGCCCTGAGCCCCTGGTGCCGGAGTTCATCATCTGATCCTGCGCTTGTCGCGGCCGTGCAGCCACCAGGCGGAGAGCACGCCGCCGACGGCGCCGCCCAGGTGAGCCTGCCAGCTGACCCCCGGCGCGCCGGGCAGCACGCCGAGCAGCACGGTGCCGTAGATGGCGAAGACGACGACGGCGAGCAGGATCTGCCCGATCTTGCGGCTGTAGAAGCCGCGCACGAGCAGGTAGGTCAGGTAGCCGAAGATCACGCCGGACGCGCCGGCGGTGATGCTCCCGGGCGGGGCGAGGAGCCAGGCGGTGAGCCCGGAGACGATCGCGGAGATCAGCGTCGTCCAGACGAAGCGCCCGGTGCCGCTCAGGTAGACGAGCACGCCGAGCACGAGGAACGGCACGCTGTTGGAAATCAGGTGCGGCCAGCCGAAGTGCAGCAGGGGGGCCCAGAGGATGTTGGGCAGCTCGCTCAACCGGCGCGGCTGGATGCCGAACGAGTCCAGGGCGTTCAGCGTGACGGCGTCGAGGAGTTCCAGCGCCCACATGACGGCCAACAGGCTCCCGACGACGATCAGGGCCTTGCCGAGCGTGGGACGGGTGTCGGTCGCGGGGCTGCTCATTCCTCCAGTGTGCCCCACCGTTCCAGCGGGGGCTGTGGCCCGCTCCGGCGCCGTGCCGGTAGGTTTGCCCGCATGGTCAACCGCCTCAGCGATTCCGATAGCGACTACCTGCGCCAGCACGCGCACCAGCAGGTCGACTGGTGGGAGTGGGGCGACGAGGCGCTCGCCGCCGCGCGCGACCTCGACCGTCCCATCCTGCTGAGCGTCGGCTACGCCTCGTGCCACTGGTGCCACGTGATGAGCCACGAGTCGTTCGACGACCCGTCGATCGCCGCGTTCCTCAACGAGAACTTCGTCGCCATCAAGGTCGACCGGCAGCAGCGCCCGGACCTCGACGCTGTGTTCATGACGGCTACGCAGGCGATGAACAACGGCGCGGGCGGGTGGCCCATGACCGCGTTCCTGACCCCCGAGGGGCGGCCGTTCTTCACCGGCACCTACTTCCCGCCGCAGCCCGCGGGCGGCCAGCCGTCGTTCCGTCAGGTGCTCGAGGCCATGGCGGAGGGCTGGCGCACGCAGCGCGACCAGCTGCGCGGCTCCGCCGACTACCTCGTCCAGGTACTCACTCAGCGCGACGACGCGGAGGCCGCCGGGCTGCCCGACCTGCGCGCGGCCGTCGACTCCGTCGAGGCGGGCTTCGACCTCATCCACGGCGGCTTCGGCACCGCGCCGAAGTTTCCCGCGCCGACCCTGATCGACGCCCTGCTCGTCAAGGGAGACCCTCGAACGCTCGAGCTGGCGCAGCGAACGCTGGAGCACATGGCTCGCGGCGGCATCTACGACCAGGTCGGCGGCGGCTTCCACCGCTACTCCGTCGACCCCGGCTGGGTCGTCCCGCACTTCGAGAAGATGCTCTACGACAACGCGCTGCTGCTCGGCACCTACGTGCGCGGATGGCGCCGCACGGCCGATCACGACTCCGGCTTACGCGCGCTCTACGAGCGCACGGCCTACGGCATCGTCGAGTGGCTCGAGCGGGAGATGGTCTCGGAGGAGGGCGCGTTCATCTCGGCCCTCGACGCCGACTCCTGCGATATCCGCGGCGCGGTTCATGAGGGCATCTTCTACCTGTGGAACCCGGAGCTGCTCGACGACGCCCTGGGCGCCGAGCTGGGCGCCTGGGCCGCCGAGGTGTTCCACGTGACCCGCGGAGGGACCTTCGAGGACGGGCTCTCGACGCTTCAGCTGCGCGGGCGCCCGGACTTCGCGAGGCTCCAGGAGGCCGCCGATGTCCTGCTCGAGGAGCGGTCGACGCGCTTCCGCCCCGCCTCCGACGAGCTCGTCGTTGCCTCGTGGAACGGCTGGGCGGTCTCCTCCCTCGTCGCCGGCGGGCTCATCTTCGATGAGCCCAGCTGGTTGGAGCTGGCGCTCCGCGCCGCTGACCACCTCGTCCGCGTGCACCTGGCCGACGGCGACCTCCGCCGTTCCTCGCGCGACGGCCGCCCCGGCGACGCCGTTGGCGGGGCCGAGGACTTCGGCGCCGTCGCGGAGGCCTTCGTGGCCCTCGCCGGGGCGACCGGAGACGCGGATTGGCTGCGCCGCGCCGAGGCCCTCGTCGATCGCGCGCTCGAGCTCTTCGACCACGAGGACGGCGGCTTCTACGACGCCGTCGATACGGGCCTGTTCGAGCGCCCGCGCTCGCTGACCGACAACGTCGCGCCCAGCGGGACGTCGGCGCTGATCGCCGCGCTGCGCGCGGTGGGCCTGCTGGCGGAGCGCCCGGAGCTGATCGAGCGCGCGGACCGTGCCGCGCGAACTCTGTGGGGCGTGGTCTCGGAGGCGCCGCGCTTCGCGGGTTCCGCCCTCGCCGACCTGCTGGTCTCAGACGAGTCGCGGAGGGGGCTGAGGCCAGCGGTCGCCGTCGTCGTCACGGGCGACCCGTTCGACGAGCTGGCCCGCGCCGCGTGGCGGCTCGCCCCCGCGGGGTCGCTCGTCCTCGCGGGCGCAGAGGGCACGCCGGGATTCGGCTCGTTCTTCGACGGTCGCCCCGCGGGCGCGGCCTATGTGTGCCGGGGCACGGTCTGCTTCGACCCCGTCACCGACTACGCGGAGCTGAAGACCCCGTTGTGGTCGAGGGTCTAGCGACTAGGGATCGCTAGGCAGACGCGCCCCAGCTCAGGGAGCCGCGGGGTGGTCGACCGAGCCGGAGATCCTGCTGAACTCCTCCGTCATGTGGCGCAGCGCGTCGGCCAGGCTCTCGGGGGCGATCCCGCTGGTGGTGGTGATCTGGTCGAGCACCGCGTCCAGCTCTTCCGCGATCGGGTCGAGGAGGGCCTTGCCCTTCTGCGTGAGGGCGAGCCGCTGGATGTTGCCGACGCCTCGCGCCTGCGTGTCCGCGACGAAGCCCTGCTCGATCAGGCGGCTCACGGACTTCGACATCGAGGAGGGCGTCACCAGGAGGAACGCCGCGAGGTCCTTGCCTGTCACGGGGGACAGGGTGTCGATGGAGCGCAGAATCCGGAACTGGGTGTAGGTCAGACCATGCGGGCGTAGGCGCTGGTTGGCCTTGTTGTCGATGAACCAGAGCAGTCGGTGCAGCTCGTAGCCGAGCACGTGTTCCATATCATCCTTCGTCGTTCGCACGTGAGCTATAGATGGTACGAGGGTACACCTGTACCTTCCGAGAATCGCGGATCGGTTCACTCTGGGTGAACGACGGGCTAAAACAGGGCGATCCCGATGGCCGTCGCATGGAGGATGGCCGCAACGATCGTGCAGGCGTGGAACACCTCGTGGAAGCCGAACCATCCGGGGGAGAAGTTGGG
>CAYVWO010000031.1:12297-13855 GCA_964455495.1 uncultured Tessaracoccus sp. | reverse complement strand
AGAGCCCACAGAGGTCTTGAAGCTGGTGGTGACGCTGGTGGTGGTCAGCTTCGGCTTCGGCGCGGCCTGCGCCTAAGGCGCCGCCACCCCGGAGACGCACAGACCAACCGCCAAGACGATGGCCACGACGACGGAGCGAATGCGGAAGTTCACCTGCGCATTGTACTACGGGCGCCCCGCGTGGCAGGCGCTGCAGCCAGAACACGCGCGGCACCATATGGGGACCTGATGGGTCGACCTGTCAGCGGCTAGAGATCTGCCTGGCCGAGGTCGGTCCTCACCAGCACCGCCACGCATTCGACGTGGTGGGTCATCGGGAACAGATCGAA
The DNA here is from genome assembly GCA_964455495.1 of uncultured Tessaracoccus sp. Taxonomy (GTDB): domain Bacteria; phylum Actinomycetota; class Actinomycetes; order Propionibacteriales; family Propionibacteriaceae; genus Arachnia. Next base: position 13,526 of record CAYVWO010000031.1, on the reverse strand, counting down.
GGCGCGGATCGAGGAGGGGGCGTAGCCCTCCCTCGCGAAGAACGCGAGGTCCCTCGCCAGCGCGGCGGGGTCGCACGCGACGTAGGCGACGGCGCGGGGCGCCATGTTCGCGACGGCGCTCACGGCCTTCTCCCCCGCGCCCTTGCGCGGCGGGTCGAGCACGACGATGTCCGCCGCGGCGGGCAGCGCCGACAGGTTCTTGGACAGGTCCGCGGCCACGAACCGCGCCTCGGGCACGTTCAGGCGCGCTTGGCGCACCGCGGCCCGGCCGAACTCGGCGCCGAACACTGAGCAGCCGGCATCCACGAGCGCGCCCGCGAACAGCCCGACGCCGCAGTACAGGTCCAGCGCCCACTCCCCCGGCTGCGGACGCAGCCCGTCGAGGACAGCCCGGGTGAGCGTCTCCGCGGCGAGCGCGTGCACCTGCCAAAACCCTTGCGCGCCGACCTCGAACCGACGACCGAGCACCGTTTGGGAGGCGGGGTCCGGGCCGGATCGTCCGCGGCCGCCGACCACGCTCGCCCCGTCGTCGCCGATCGCGACGATCACCTCGCTGCCCGGGGTGGCGCACGCGGCGGCCTTTGCGAGGTCGTGCGGCGCGGCGATCAGGCAGCCCTCCGGCGGCAACGGGACCACCCCGTGCGAGCGCCGCGCCCGGAACCCCAGGCGACCCTCGTCGTCGACCGCGTAGCGCAGCCGGCTCCGCCAGCCCGTCAGCCCGCCGTCGACCGCCTCCACCGTGCCGTTCCAGTCGATCCCGGCCAGCCGCCGCAACTGCTCCGCTACGACGGCGCGCTTCAGCTCGAGCTGGGTCGCCTGGTCCGCGTGCTGCCAGTCGCAGCCCCCGCACCGGTCCGCGATCGCGCACGGCGGCTCGACCCGTCCGGGCGCCGCCTCGATCACCTCGACGACGCGGGCCCGGTCGAACCGCGACCCCCGCTCGGTCACCTCCACGCGCACCCGCTCTCCGGGCAGCCCGCCGGTGACGAACAGCACCTTGCCCTCCGCGCGGCCGACGACGAACCCGCCGTGGGCGGCGCCGGTCAGGTTCACCTCTATGGGCACGGACGCTTCGACACGCCGGGGCGCTTCGCTTCCGCGGCGGCTCAACGAGCGGTCAGGGTCACCACCGCGGCGGCTCAACGACCTCACCGGCGCACCTTGTTCTCCGCGGCCTTCCGGACGCGGCGCTCGCCCTTGTCCGAACTGCGCAGCTGATAAGGCACGGA
>CAYVWO010000031.1:8046-12287 GCA_964455495.1 uncultured Tessaracoccus sp. | reverse complement strand
TGTGCAGCAGCTGCTCCCACCAGTGGCCGACGACGTACTCGGGGATGTAGACGCTCACCACATCGCGCGGGTTCTCCGTCCGCAGCTGGCTGACGAACCGGAGGAACGGGCCGGTCACCTCCCGGTACGGCGAGGCGATCACCTTCAGCGGCACGCCGAAGTCCTCCGCCTCCCACTCGTCGAGGATCTGCTCCACCTGCTCGTCGTCGATGGCGACGGCGACGGCGGTGATGGTCGTGGGGCGCGTCGCCTTCGCGAACGCGAGCGCCTTCGCCGTCGGCAGGTTCACCCGCTGCGCGAGAATGACGGCGCGCACGCGGCTGGGCAGCGCGCGGTCGGAATCCCCCGTCAGCGCGAGCTCGCGCTCGACGGAGGCGTAGTGATTCGAGATCGCCAGCATCAGCGCGTAGATGACGCCCATTACCACCAGCGCGAGGTACGCGCCGTGGGTGAACTTCGAGACCAGCACCACCGTCAGCACGACGCCGGTGAGCGCCGCGCCCACCACGTTGATCACCCGCGAGCGCCGCATGCGCTTCCGCGCGGCCGGCTCGGACTCGGTGGCGAGCGCCGTCGTCCAGTGCCGCACCATGCCGATCTGGCCCAGCGTGAACGAGATGAACACGCCCACCACGTACAGCTGGATGAGCGCGGTCACCGACGCGCTGAAGATCAGCACGAGCGCGATGGCCGTGACCGACAGCGCCAGGATGCCGTTGGAGAACGCGAGCCGGTCTCCGCGCGTGTGCAGCTGGCGAGGCAGGTAGCCGTCGCGCGCCAGGATCGAGGCCAGCGAGGGGAAGCCGTTGAAGGCCGTGTTGGCCGCGAGGAACAGGATCAGCATCGTCGCGGTGACCACGACGTAGAAGCCGGGCTGGAACCAGTCGGAGAACACCACGCGGGCGAGCTGCCCGACGACGGTGGTGGCGGCCTCGTGGATGGTGTTGCCGTGCTCGTCGACGTAGTGCGTGCCGGTGAGCTCGTCGATCAGGTGGACCTTCGTCAGGTTGGTCAGCGTCAGGATGCCGACGAGCATCGTGATGGCGAGCGCACCGAGCAGCGCGAGCACCCGGGAGGCGTTGCGGCTCTTCGGCGGGCGGAACGCGGGCACCCCGTTGCTGATGGCCTCGACGCCGGTGAGCGCCGCGCAGCCGGACGAGAACGCCCGGGCGAGGATCGCGACGAGCGCCCACCCCGCGACGCTCTCGGCGCCGTCCGGGCGGACGACGGTGAGGGCGGCCGTCTCGCTCAACAGCTCCTGGCCGAGCACGAAGATCCGGAAGAGGCCGATCGCGATCATGGCGAGCATCGAGCCCATGAACACGTAGGTCGGAACGGCGAACATGGCCCCCGACTCGCGCACGCCGCGCAGGTTCACCAGCGTCAGCGCCGCGATGACGAGGACGGCGGCCAGCACCTCGTGGCCGTGCAGGAACGGCAGCATGGTCTTGGCGTTGAACACACCGGCCGATACCGACACGGCCACCGTCAGGACGTAGTCGACGAGCAGCGCGGAGCCGACGGTGAGACCCGCGTGGCGGCCGAGGTTGACCTTGGCCACCTCGTAGTCGCCGCCGCCGTTCGGGTAGGCGTACACCGTCTGCCGGTACGACATGACGACGACCCCGACCACGACGGCCACCGCGATGCCGATCTCCCAGGAGAACAGGAACCCGGCCATTCCGGCCAGCGACAGCGTGATCAGGATCTCGTCCGGCGCGTAGGCGACGGAGCTGAGCGCGTCCGAGGCGAACACCGGCAGCGCGATCCGCTTCCGCAGCAGGGTCTCCCCCAACTGCGTGTTGGCCAGGCGGCGGCCCACCAGCAGGCGCTTAAGCCCGGAGTACACGTTCACGGGTCCACGGTAGACCAGTGCTATGTTCGCCTCAAACACCAAGGAGGGCGACGGTGCACATCGTCATCATGGGCTGCGGGCGCGTCGGCGCCATGCTCGCGACGGGCCTCGAGAGGCGCGGCCACAGCGTCGCCGTCATCGACTCGAACGCCGAGGCGTTCCGGCGCCTCGGCGAGGACTTCAAGGGCGTCACCGTCGAGGGCGTCGGTTTCGACCGCGAGGTGCTCGAGGCCGCGGGGATCCGCAAGGCCGGCGGCTTCGCCGCGGTCAGCTCGGGCGACAACTCCAACATCCTCGCCGCGCGCGTCGTGCGCGAGATCTACCGCGTCGAGAACGTCGTCGCCCGCATCTACGACCAGGGCAGGGCGGCCGTCTACGAGCGCCTCGGCATCCCCACCGTCGCCACCGTGAAGTGGACGGTGCTGGAGGTGCTGCGACGGCTCCTGCCGGAGGGCAGCATGCCGGTGTGGCGCGACCCGACGGGCGACGCGCGTCTGCTCCAGGTGCACGTGCACAGCGGCTGGGTCGGCCGCAAGATCCGCGAGCTGTCCCAGGTCGCGGACTGCCCCATCCCCTTCGTCCTTCGCGTCGGCCGGGGCATCGTCCCGGACCGCGACACCATCTACCAGGACGGGGACCTCATCTACGTCGCGTGCACGACGGAGCGCACCGATGAGCTCGAGTCCCTCTTCGCCTACCCGCCCGCCAGGGCCTGACCGGAAGGTATACCGATGCGCGTCGCCATCGCCGGGGCGGGAAACGTCGGGCGTTCGATCGCCCGCGAGTTGATAGCCAACGGGCACCTCGTGCTGCTGATCGACCGCGATCCGCGCGCGAGCAAGGGCGACTCGGTGCCGGGCGCCGAGTGGGTCCTCGCGGACGCCTGCGAGCTGCAGTCGTTGGAGGAGGCGGAGCTCGAGACCTACGACGTCGCGATCGCAGCCACCGGCGACGACAAGGTGAACCTGGTCTTCTCGCTGCTCGCCAAGACCGAGTTCGGGGTGCCCCGCACCGTCGGCCGGGTGAACCATCCCGGCAACGAGTGGATGTTCGACGCGCAGTGGGGCGTCGACGTGTCCGTCTCCACGCCCCGGATGCTGTCCGCGCTGGTCGAGGAGGCCGTCTCCACCGGCGACCTCGTCCGGCTGATGACCTTCAAGCGGTCGACGACGAACCTGTCGGAGTTCACGCTGCCGGACGAGTCGCGGCTGGTCGGCGTCCGGGTGCGCGACATCGCCTTCCCCGGCGACGCGGTGCTCGTGGCCATCATCCGCGACGGCCTCCCCCTCACGCCCGAGCGCGACCGCGCGTTCGAGGGCGGCGACGAGCTGCTGTTCATTGTGACCGCGGACTCGGAGTCCGATCTCGCGGAGATGCTCGCCGACGAGCCGGAGAATCCCGCTCCCTGAGCCGCACCAGTTGGTTTAGGCCTTCTTGTATGGGACCTGTCCACCCGTGTAGGGATGGTCGGTCCCTTATGCCTCATCAGCGGCATCTCGCCCCATTTTGAGGTCATCGGATTCGTGTCCGCATACATAGTCGCTGAATGATTTTACGTGCCAACTGAACCGATCGCCCTGTCGTCAGCAGCCTCGATGCCCCTTGCGGGGACATCTTCGGGCTAGAGGATCTCGTAGTCCGGGTTGTAGATCGCGGGGCCGCCGTCGGCGGTCGCGAGCCTGCCTGACACCCTCAGGGCGTGACCCGGCAGCAGGCAGCCGATGCGCGTGCGACCCATCCAGATCAACCGGACCGTACCGCTGCCGTCGTTGAGCTCGGCCTCCAACCAGCCGTTCTCGGCGTCCGAGGTGACCGACACGATGGTGCCGCGGAGCGTCACGCGGGAGCGCTCGGCGCAGGACGCCAGCGTCTGGGCGCCGGCGTCGGTGGCCTGCTCGCGCAGCTCCCGGGCCTCCAGCTCCTCCTGTGGGACGAAGAAGCCCCTCAATCGCTCACCGAGCGACGGCTCGGGCATGGTGGCCCTACGCCTCGGCCTCGGGAACCTTCATCGGCAGCGCGCTGCCGGGGACCGCGGGCGCGGTGCCGCGGCGCACGACCAGGTTGCTGAAGAACTCGAACAGCGCCACCTGTGCCTCCTGATTGTCAGGTTCGAAGGTGGCCTTGCCGAGCATCACGCCGCGCAGCAACCACCCGGGCCCGGAGACGAGCCAGGTTCGGGACACGTGCATGGCCTGCTTGCCCTCGGAGTCGGTCACGGGGACCGCGCGGCGCAGCTCGGTGCCGAACGGCCCTTGGGCGATCTGAATCCGGCCGTTCTGGGCCTGGGTCTGGCGGATCACGTCAGCGCGAATCTCCCCGGCCATCGAGGACTTCGCGGGTGCGGCGAACACCGCGACCTCGATGGCGGAGTTGCCGTCGCCGACCA
>CAYVWO010000031.1:4905-8036 GCA_964455495.1 uncultured Tessaracoccus sp. | reverse complement strand
ATGATGGCCTGGACGGTGTTGGTCTCGCGGTTGACCTGCAGCTGGAGCTGCATGCCGGGGAACGGCGTCGCCACCAGCGCGCCAAAGTCGAGGCGGGCCACATCGTCGTCGTCAAGGTCGACCTCCGAGATGTCGAAGGGCCCCTCATCGCGGTCAAAGGCGGCGTCCCACTCGCTGGCCTGACGCTCCGCCTCGCTGAGCGGGTCGTCGGCCACGGGCTCCTCGACCGGGGTCGGCGTCTCCTCCACGACGGCCTCCTGCTTGGTGGCCTCGGCCTTGCGCTTGCGTCCGAAAATCACTGAATCCGTCCCTCATCCTGAACTCGACGGGAGAACCCGCCCGTAGAACCATAGCCACCCGCGCCCCGCTCGGTCTCATCGAGCCCCTCCACCGGGGAGAACTCCGCGGTCACGAAGCCCACGATCAGCAGCTGCGCGATCCGGTCGCCCGCGGCGAGCACGATGGGCGTGCGGGGATCCAGGTTGATCAGGCACACCTTGATCTCGCCACGGTAGCCGGAGTCGATCACCCCCGGGGCGTTGACGATGCTCAGCCCGGTGCGCGCGGCGAGGCCGGAGCGCGGGGTGACCAGGCCGACATGGCCCGCGGGGATCGCGACGCGCACCCCGGTGCCGACAAGCGCTCGCTCGCCGGGGCCCAGCGTCACATCGTGGGCTGCCACCAGGTCGGCGCCGGCGTCGCCTTGGCGGGCGTAGCGGGGAAGGTGGCCGTCGTCGGCGAGCGTGGGGATCCTCACCGGGACCGGACCTCCTCCACCGCCGCGGCAAGCTCCCCGGGGCGGCGCGTGCTCACCAGCCAGTAGGGGTGCGGGTCCGCCGGATCGCGAAGATCCACGCGCACCACCGGGCCGACGAACGGCCGCGTGAAGAGGAAGGCGCGGGGATCCGCGCCGGGACCGAGCGCGTGGCGGGCGGCATCGCCCTCGTACACCGTCGCGGGGCCGAGATACTCCGGCTCCACCCGGTGCCTCCCCGCGGCCAACCCGTTCCCGTCGACGACGACCCTCGTGCGGCCGTAGGCCAGCAGCAGCGCCGCGACGCCCACGAGGGCGAGCGCGCTCGCGGTGATCCCGATCTCAAGGGGCACGTAGGCGACGACGGCGACGGCGAAGCTCCCCCCGAAGAGGGCCACCACGAGCCACCACCACCACGGGGTATGCAGGCGTTCCGAGTAGGTCACATGGTCACCCTATCGGCGTTGGCATAATGGGCACCCTCCGGAGAAAGGACCCGACCGACATGGCGATGACAGAGAAGCTGATGTGGAAGGTCTACGCCGGCCTCCTCGGGGCGGCGACGACGATCGTGGCGCAGAAGCTGGTGACCCAAGCGTGGATCGCGTCGACCGGCAACAACCCGCCGGATCCGAACGACCCCGAGACCCCGCTCACGCAGGCGCTCATCTGGGCGGTCGCCAGCGGCCTCGGCGTCGGCATCTCGCAGCTCGCCATGAACCGCTTCATGTCGAAGCGGTGGATGGCGAACTTCAATCACGCCTCGCCGGGCCGCCTGCGCAACAAGCTGGACCTCTGACCCCTTGAGCCGCACGCCGCGGCGCTCCGCGCCGGGTGCGCGGCTCAAGGAGCGGGGGCTAAACGCAGTCGACGCAGTACCTCAGCTCGCCCTTCGTCTCGGCCAGCTGGGACATCGACTTCACGAGGAAGCACGACGCGCAGGTGAACTCGTTGGCCTGGCGGGGCAGCACCCGCACCGTCAGCTCTTCGTGCGAGAGGTCGGCGCCGGGCAGCTCGAATGACTCGGCCGCCTCGACCTCGTCCTCGTCGACCTTTCCCGAGTTCTTGTCGTTGCGACGCGACTTCAACTCCTCGAGGGAGTCCTCGCTCATCTCCTCTTCGGACTTGCGGGGTGCATCGTAATCGGTTGCCATCCGGTCGCTTCCTTTCATCGCCGCGGAGCGACATGTGTACCACACGCCCGGTCGGGCCCGCTCGCCGCCCCGCCGAGAGTGCAGCCCATTGTGCACCGTCGCTCAAGTGCCTGCCAGCCACTGCCCATCAGCGCTGGTAAGTTTGGCGCGAACCACCAGCGCGTCGACAGACGAGGACCCCATGGACAACGCATTCTCTCCCCGTGAGATTCAGGCGCGCATCCGCTCTGGCGCGTCCGTCGCCGACGTCGTGAGCGCGTCCGGACTGGAGGCAGCGCGCGTCGAGGCGTTCGCCGGGCCGGTGCTCGCCGAACGGGAGCACATCGCCGCAGCCGCGCGCACGTCGACCGTCCGTCGCCGGGGAGAGACCGGCAGCCACCGCAAGCTCGGCGACCTCATCGCGCAGCGGCTGCGCGCGCGGGGCGTCGACGACGACCGGCTGGCCTGGGACGCGTGGCGCCAAGCCGACCTCAAGTGGCGCGTGGTCGCGAAGCTCCCCGGAGAGGTCGAGGAGCGCAGCGCCGAGTTCGTGTTCGACGCCAAGGGGCGGTTCTCGGTGGCCGACAACGCGGACGCCCGGTGGATGATCGGCGAGGAGCAGGTCCGCGCGCGCCCGGAGGACGAGAACACCGTCGACCTGAACGACGAGCTTGCCCTCGTCCGCGCGGTCGCGGAGCCGACCCCCGAGGAGCCCGGCGGCGAGGTCCCGGCGTCCGACCTCATGCACGACGGCAACGAGGACACCTCGCAGCTCGACCGGCTCTACGACATGCTGAGCGGCATCAGCGAGGACTCCGTGCGCATCTACACCGGGATGTTCGACGACACGGTCGCCGAGGGCGAACTGGAGGCCACCACCGACGTGTTCGAGGAGGACGACGAGCGCCCCGAACCGGCGGCCGCCAGGCTTGAGCCGTCCGCTCCCGCCGAGGAACCGGCCCTCGAGCCGGCGCAGGAGCCGCTCGTCGACGCCGACGATCCCGCCCCGGCGTCCAAGCCCCGCGGCCGCAAGAAGCGGGCCTCGATCCCGTCCTGGGACGAGATCATGTTCGGCGGACCGACCCCCTAAGGAAGCACTGATCAGTGGTTCCCTAAGTCTCGAGATCGAACGGCAGCGGGTCGGGCGAGAGCGTCGCCGTCGCGCGGAAGGCCGTCATGCGTCGACGGTGGTGCGCGCGGCACAGCACCTCGTAGCGCACCTCTCCCCCTTCGGCCGTGTCTCC
>CAYVWO010000031.1:3359-4895 GCA_964455495.1 uncultured Tessaracoccus sp. | reverse complement strand
GGGAGCCCTCCGTGACCATCAGCCCGTCGACGGTGCGCGCGTTGTGGGTGCCCTTCGCGCCGCACCAGCACAGCGGACCGAGCGGGAGCGTCTCGACCCGGTCGGCGAGCTCCACGAGGCGCTGGGAGCCTGGGAAAAGGGTGGTGCGGAAGTCCGCGAGGATGCCGAACGCGTAGACGTCCAGCTGAAGCTCGTCGACGATGCGGGCGAGCTGGTCGACGTGGTCGCGCGTGTAGAACTGCGCCTCGTCGCACACGATGTAGTCGACCCGGTGGCCGGAGGTGAGCTCGCCAATGACGTAGTGCCAGAAGTCGAAGCCCTCGTCGACCTCGATGGCCTGGACGCTCAGGCCCAGCCGCGACGTGATGAGGCCCTCCCCCGCGCGGTCCTGCGACGTGAACACGCGCCCCTTCCTGCCGTGCGTCGACTGGGTGTAGTCGAGCTGCAGCGCGAGCGTGGACTTGCCGCAGTCCATGGGGCCGGTGTGGAAGACGAGCTCAGCCACGCGTCGCCCCCCGCGCGATCAGGTCACGATAGGCCTCGACGTAGCGCTCCGCGGTGCGCTCGGGGCCGAGGTCGGGAAGCAGTCTGGCAGACGCCTCCGACATCGCGCTCCTCCGCGCGGGATCCATCAGCGCCCGGAACCCGCGCGCCAGGGAGGAGACGTCCGGCTCGACGTGCAGCGCGCTCTGCTCCGAGAGCCCCACGGTGAGCCGGTCGTCGCAGTAGAGGACGGGCAGCCCCGCGGCGACGGCCTCGGTGATGACGAGGGCCTGCGAGTCGAAGCGGTACGAGCTGAGCACGAGCGCGTCGGCGTTGACAAGCTCGTAGGCGATCGCCTCCAGCGACGAAAGGTGCCAGCGGAAGTCGATGTTCTCCGCGCCCCTCGCCAGCGCCTTGAGCGCGTCGCGCTGGTCGCCGTCGCCGACGATGACGAGCTCGGCGTCGGGGAGGCCCGCCCGCCGGAACGCCTTGATCATCACGTCGAGGCGCTTCTCCTTGGCCAGCCTGCCGATCGCGAGGAAGCGCACCTTCTCGTCCGTGCGCTCCCGCGTGGCCTTCTTGATGGCGTGCTTCATGCCCCGGTTGTAGCCGGTCGGGACGACGTAGCTGGGCAGTGCGTGTCCGGCCGCCTCGTCGATCAGGTCCCTCATGAACGGGCTGGGCACGGTGTAGGCGTCGACGTGTTGGGCGATCTCCGCGAACGAGCGCCAGTCGGTGCGCGCCGCGAGGCCGCCGGTCTCATGATGCGCGGACGGAAGGCCCGGCCGCTCGACCCGTCGACCGCTGGCCGGCCGCAGCGCGGGCAGCACGAGCACCTGGTAGCTGAGCGTGCCGAAGATCGAGCCGCGCACCGTCTTGTGGGTGCCCGCGATGTTGGCGTGGAACGTGTGCAGATGCGGGATGCCCTGGCGACGGGCGAGGCGCGCCCCGAGGACGAGCGCGCCGCGCTCCGTCTGGGAGTGGATGACGTCGAAGCGCGCGACGTCGCTGATCAGCCGGGCGCGCCGCTCCGAGCAGTGCAGGACGCTGAGG
>CAYVWO010000031.1:0-3349 GCA_964455495.1 uncultured Tessaracoccus sp. | reverse complement strand
CCCTCGATGTAGACGGTGGGGCATTCGATGATGCGGCCTAGCCGCGGCTTCTCCAGGTGGCGGTCCGGCGCGATCAGCGTGACCTCGTGGCCGAGCGCCGTCATCTCCTCCAGCTGCGTCTGAACGGACCGGCCGATCCCCCCGGACGCGGGGAAGAAGTCATCGATCAGGATCGCCACCTTGAGCGCCTCCGCGGGCGCCCTCACCGGGCGCCGCTCACCACGAGCAGGGGTACCTCCATCTCGGCCGGCGTCAGGGAGCCGTGCATCCCGACGAGGCCGAACTCCCCCGGAGTGCGCCGGGTCATCACCGCGAAGTCCTCCGTCATGGCGGCCACGACGTCGCCGATTCGGGCCGCGCTGAGCGCCGTGACCAGCGGGCCGAACCAGCCTGCCTCGATCGCCTCGTCGCGGCGCAGCACGGAGGCGCGCTCGCCGAGCACCGCGCTCCAGGCCCACGCGAGCGCCCGGGGATCGTCGCCGTAGACGTGCCGGAACCGGGGCTCGCCGCCGACGGCCGACGCACCCGCGAGCCGCGGCTCGTCCTCGAGGGTCAGCCGCGACGGCTCTGGCACGTTGATCATGCCGTGGTCGCCGGTGATCAGGAGGCAGGCGTCGGCGGGGAGCGACCGCTCGAGGTGCGCGACGAGGTCGTCGACCTGAGCGAGGCGCTCCAGCCACTGCCAGGAGCCGACGCCGAAGCCGTGCCCGGTGTGGTCGAGCATGCGCTCGTAGCAGTAGACGAGGCGGCTGTGGGTCAGCGCCTCGTCGACGAGGTCTCCCACCTGTTCCAGGCTGCCCTCCTCCGTGACGGGAAGCAGCGTGGTGCCGGCGAACGCGAGCCTCGTCAGCGCGCTGTTCGCGAACCGCGCCAGCGTGACCGCGGAGCTCTGGTGGCCCTCGGCGGCGAGGCGCTCGAAGACGGTGCGGGCCTGCGCGAAGCCCGGGACGTCGTCGGGTCCGCCCTCCCACGTCAGGGCGTTGATGACGCGGTCGACGCTGGGCTCGCGGAAGCTGTAGCCGACGACGCCGTGCTCGCCGGGCGGGACGCCGCAGCCCAGGGAGGTGAGCGAGGTCGCCGTCGTGGACGGGGCGCCGCAGGTGAGCCGCAGCGCCCGAGGGAGGTGCGCGGCCATGGTCTCGGCGTGGTCCGCGTACTCCTCGAGCTGGTGCCAGCCGAGGCCGTCGACGAGCAGGACGACGTAGCGCTCCGCCGGCGGCAACGGGATCGTCGGCCGGTCGAGCCGCAGGCGCGCGGCGACGCTTGGCAGGAGGTTGTTGAGGCCGAGGTCCGGGTAGCGCGGATTGAGGAAGGTCGAGCTCATCAGCCGACCACGCCCTGCAGCCGCAGTCCGAAGGCCACGAGCTTGCGGGCGTTGTCGCCGTCCGCCTGCGGGCTCATCCGCACGGTGATGTCGTCGGGCTGCAGCACGCCGGTGTACCCGTGGTCCGCCTCGCAGTGCGGGTCCTCGCAGGCAGCCGGGCCGAGGTCGACGCGGCGAGCGGCGCCCCAGACGATCGAAAGCCACGCCTCGGTCAGGCCGGTGAGATTCTCGGGGTCCGCGAGGGCCCGGGTCACCACCACGGAGCTCACGGCCCGGAGCGCGACGATCTCAGAGGTGGCGAGGGCATCGGTGCGGCCGCCCTCGCCCTCGTCAACGTGGCAGATGAGCAGCTGCGTCTCGGTGCGCACCAGGACGGTGAGGTGGCGGTGCAGTTCGCCGCTGGCGAAGGTGGCCTCGTGCTGCACGAGATGATCGAGCGCTTCGCGGTTGCCGAGGCCCATCGCGACGGTCTCCGCGACCAGGTTCGGGTAGAACCCGCACTCGGCGATCTCGGCGGCCAATGTGGACGGCAGGACGAGCGTGGGATCGGCGGGCAGAGTCACCGACCCATCATGTCACGGGTTACGTTTCGACGTGACGCTGTCGGGGCCAGGACGTTAGGTTAGGTTCCATGCCGTCGCGCCCCTTCATCGCCGCCCGAGTCGAGGACCGGTTCAACCGGCTCCTCAACCGCGCGCTGATCCGGCGCGGCTGGCAGGAGTCGATCCTCGCGTTCACGGGATACGGCAACGGCGAGCACCTGCGGCTGCTCGCCCGCGTCGTCCTTCGTCCCCCACAGTCGGATCCCCTGGTCCAGGCAGCCACCGCGGCGCTGGACAGGCGCGGGTGGCACAACTTCATGAACGCCGCGCGGGTCGGCGCCCGGGTGACCGTCGTCGTCGGGGACGCCCGGATCGAGATCGAGGGCGACCGCGGCGGCTACATCGACGTCCGCGTCCGCAATCCCGGGCTGGCCCCCGGCTGGCACGACGTCCGGCTCGAGGGCGCAGGCGGCGCGGTCGCTGAGGCGCCCGTGCAGGTCATCGCCGACGACGTGACCTTCGGCGTGGTCAGCGACATCGACGACACGATCCTCTCCACCTCCCTTCCCCGTCCCCTTGTGGCGGCGTGGAACTCGTTCGTGCTGCGTGAGCAGGCGCGGCAGGCCGTCGAGGGCATGGCGCGGATGTACCAGCAACTGCTCGCTGACCACCCCGGCGCGCCCATCGTCTTCGTCTCGACCGGAGCCTGGAACACCTACCCGATGGTCCATCGCTTCATGGCCCGCCACGGCATCCCCGCCGGCGCGATGCTGCTCACCGACTGGGGCCCCACCAACACCGGCTGGTTCCGCAGCGGCCCCGACCACAAGCGGCGCTGCCTGCGCGAGCTGGCACGCGACCTCCCGAACATCCGCTGGGTGCTCGTGGGCGATGACGGTCAGCACGATCCCGACCTCTACGCCGAGTTCGCCGCGCTGCAGCCCGAGCACGTTCAGGCGCGGGCCATCCGGCAGCTCACCCCCGGCGAGCACACCCTCGCGCACGGCCTCCCCATGGAGGTGATCTCCTCGGGCCACCGCTGGGAGCCTCCGACGGCGCCCGAGGTGCGCGCCCCGGACGGCGACGGGCTCGGCGACGCCCTGCGGCGCGTGTTGTAGCCGCTCTGAGCACGCACGGGCTAAGCTTCGCGCGGTTGAGACCGACGACGGAGGAGGCGGCACGTGGCGAAGCAGCCGGCGATCGATGAGGAGCTCGAGGAGCACATCGTCGACATCGACGTGACGCAAGAGATGGAGACCAGCTTCCTCGAGTACGCGTATTCGGTCATCTACTCCCGCGCCCTGCCCGACGCCCGCGACGGCCTGAAGCCCGTCCAGCGCCGCATCCTGTTCTCGATGGACGAGATGGGCATTCGTCCCGACAAGGGGCACGTGAAGTGCGCCCGCGTCGTCGGACAGGTGATGGGCGTGCTTCACCCGCACGGCGACGTCGCCATCTACGACGCGCTGGTGCGAATGGGGCA
>CAYVWO010000030.1:12345-14157 GCA_964455495.1 uncultured Tessaracoccus sp. | reverse complement strand
GGCGCCCACCCGGCAGGCTCCTCCCGAGGAAGCGGGCGCCGATGAGACGGCCCCGGAGACCGCGCGGGACGAGCCGCTCGACGAGGAGGCGGTCGAGGATGCCGAGCTCGTCGAGGCAAGTCTGGACGAGGCCCGGACGGTGGCTCCGGGCTCGGCCCCCACTGCAACCGCCCCCGTTCCGGCCCCCGCCGTGGCACCGGTTGCGGCGCCGAGCGCGGACGCCGACGCGATGGTGCTGGCCGCGCCGCTGGGGGCGGCCCTGGCCGGGGCCATCCTGTTGAGCGTCGCCACCCGGCGGCGCGCCCAACTGCTCGGGAGGGCGGTAGGGCGCCGCCTGATTCCCGCATCCTCGCGGGTGACACGGTTTTGGACCGCGCTGGCACATCAGGCCGAAGAGCCCCGGCACGCGCGCGGCCCCGACGACCCCGCACCGACCACCGTGCTGCTCGGATGGCGGGCTGACGAGACGCCCGTCGCCGTCGAGCTGGAGTCCGCGCGGGCGACGCTCCTGCATGGTCGCCGCGCGGACGAGGCCCTCGCGGCCGCCCTCACGGGGCTGGCGTGCGCGCCATGGTCGGAGGACGTCGAGGTGGTCGTCGTCGGCGCCCCGGAGTGGGTCGAAGCCCTGGACGATCCCCGATTCGTCGGCGAGGCGGACTCCGCGGCGGGCCTGGACCGAATGACCCACCTGGCCGCCGAGCGGCGCCTCGCGCTCCGCCCCCACACCCTCACCTCGGCGCGCGCGGACGACGACACCGCCGAGTCCTGGCGACCGACCGTCTTCGTCTTCGCCCACCCGCTGACGCCCGCGCAGCTCGACAAGGTGGCCGACGGCCTCGCGCTCGGCGAGACCGGCGTGAGCGTCCTGGCGAGGGCCGGGGCGGAGGCGCACATCGAGGCGCGACGGGTGCGCGTCGAGGAGGACACCGCGTTCCTGGAGGAGACGGAGTTCATCCCGCAACTGCTGAGCTCCCCGGCGAAGCGCGCGCTCCTCGCGCTGCTCGCCACGGTCGGGCGCACCGATACCGAACCCGCCCCCTGGTGGCGGCACGGCGAGGACCTCCCACCCAACGTGCACCACCTGCCGCCTTCCGAGCCCCGACACCGGGAAGAGTCCGCCACCCGGCTGAGCGCCCGGGAGCACCCGACGCTGCGCCTCCTCGGACCGGTCGAGCTGGCCGCCACCAACGGTCGGCGACCCACCCGTGCCGTCGGCCAGTGCCTGGAGTACTGCGCGTGGCTCCTCGCGAACCCGGGCGCGACGTCGACGACGATGATCCAGGACCTGCTCGTCGCGGAGGGCACGCGGCGCTCCAACATGAGCCGGCTCCGCGGATGGCTCGGCTCCGACGACAACGGCCTTGCCTACCTGCCGGACGCCTACTCAGGCCGCATCGTCCTCGACTCGCGGATCACGTCCGACTGGGAGCAGCTACAACTCCTCTTGAGCGGGGGCGCCAACCTCGCCTCGGACGCCGCGCTGCGGCGGGCACTCGCCCTCGTCCGCGGCGAGCCCCTGGGGGAGATCGCGTTCCACTGGCACTGGGCCGAACAGCTCCGCGCCGACATGGTCGGCACCATCGTCGACGCGGCCTGCGCCCTCGCCGACCGCGCGATCGCCCGGGGCGATCACACCGTCGCGCTGTGGGCCGTCGGCCGGGGGCTCGTCGCCGCCCCGGGAGACGACCACCTCGCCGTGCGCCGGATCGACGCGCTCATGGTCGCGGGCAGACAGGAAGAGGCCCACGACCTCGTCCGCACCCTCAACCGCGCGCTGCGGGTCGCGGGCCGGGACCTCCCGCCCGACCTCGC
>CAYVWO010000030.1:0-12245 GCA_964455495.1 uncultured Tessaracoccus sp. | reverse complement strand
CGCGGGATAGGGTGGCTGACCGTGACCGCTCCCCGCTTCTCCGCCATCCTCTTCGACTGCGACGGCGTGCTCGTTGACTCCGAACCCATCACCCAGGGCGTGCTGCACGCCATGCTCGGCGAGATGGGGTGGGACCTCCCACTCGAGGAGTGCATCCGGAGGTTCACCGGGAAGGCGTTCAAGGACGAGGCGCACGTCATCCGCGAGCACACCGGTGAACTGATCGACGACGAATGGATCGCCAGGTTCCGCGACCGCCGCGACGACGCGCTCCGCGCTCAGCTCCAACCCGTCCCCGGCGCCGTCGACGCGGTCGGCGAGATCGCCGCGGCCGTCGACGTCCCCGTGGCGTGCGTGTCCGGCGCGGACCGCCGCAAGATCTCGATGCAGCTGGCCATGGTCGGCCTCGACGACCTGTTCGGCGACCGGGTCTTCAGCGGCATGGAGGTTCCCCGCAGCAAGCCTGCGCCAGACGTCTACCTCGCCGCCGCCGCAGCGCTCGGCATCGACCCCACCGCAGCCGCGGTCGTCGAGGACTCCGCGGCTGGTGTCCGCGCGGGCCTCGCCGCCGGCGCGGCGGTGTTCGGCCTCGCCGCCGACGGCCCCACCTACCAGACACCCGACCAGCTGGAGGCGCTCGGTGTCGCGCACGTCGTCCGCTCCATGGCCGATCTCCCCGGCATCCTCCTCGGGACGCGCGTCTAGGAACCCGCCGTGCAGGCGCTGCTCATCGGCGTCGGGCCGGCGGAACAAGGAACCGCGACCTCGGCCTCCGTCGTAGGGTGATGGCGTGCGACACGAGCAGCCGGCGCGGAATGCCGGTGAGGAGGACCCGCCGACGCGCCTTCAGCGGCTCGCGGCGCTGTACGGACACGTCTCCGACGTCCTGACCGTGCCGCGCATCGGGGCGCTCCTCGGCCTCGCGGTCATCGTGATTGTTGGCGCCATCGGTGGCTGGGGCGCGGCTACCGAGGGCGCCGAGGAGGTCCCCGCCAGCGCCGTCGGGGTCCCGATCGAGGCCGCCCCGTTCGAGGCGACGGTACGCCGGGCGCGCTTCTTCGACGAGCTGCGGCCCAGCTTCTACGCGGAGGAGGGCTTCCGCTACGTGGCGTTGTCGGTGGACGTCACGAACACCTCGAACGAGCCGGTCCCCAGCTCGACCCTCGCGCAAGCGGCCGCCATCGATGTCGACGGCCAGAAGGCCGCCGACCTGGAGTCCGGCCCGAAGCCCGTCGATCCGTGGGTCGTCCGGACCGCCGACGGCCTCACCCAGCACACCTTCCAGCCGGGGCTTGCCGTCAACGTCGTGCTCGTCTGGCAACAAGATGCCGCGCGCCCGTTGCCCGAGGAGGTCACCGTCACCCTCGGGCGGCACACGCTGCGCGCCTCGTCCATGGACGGCACCCTCGGGTGGCGCGACACGGAGCCCGTCGCCGTCGTCGTCCTGCCGCTTGAGCCCCTCGCGGAGCCGTGATGAGGTTCACCCGCAACGGACTCCTCACCGCGCTTCTCGTCGTCGCGGCGCTCTTCGTCGGCTCGTTCGTGACCTCGCGCCTGCCGCAGCCGGACAAGCTCCTCGGCGAGACGCCGTTCCTCCGCGACGGGGTCGTCGGCCAGCCCGTGCGGCTGCGGACCGCGGACGTGACGGTGGAGCGGGTCCAGGCGGCCAAGCGCGTCGAGTTGCACGGGCAGGTCGCGGAGTCCTCCGGCGTGTGGCTCGTGTTCGACGTCGTGTGGGCCGCCCGGAGCGAGCCGAGCCAACTCGCGGGGACGAGCCCGGTGGTGGTGGCCGCCGACGGTCGGCGGTTCGGCGGGACGCAGGCGGTGATCGCCACCTGCGGCCCCGCGCAACCGGGCCTTCCGGTGTCCTGCCAGCTGCCCTTCGAGGTGCCCGGCGACGCGCTGGAGGGCGCACGCCTCCTGATCCCCGCCGACGGCGACACCCGGGCGAACGACGACGTCGCCGACATCGACCTCGGGATCGACGGCGACTCCGCCGCCCGTCTCATTGCCACCGACGCGCACATCGCGCTGCTCACGACGGCGGTGGTGGCGCGATGAGGGCGTGGTGGCGGCGAAACGCGCGCTGGCTAGCCCTGATGATTCCCCTGCTCGCGCTAGCACTGGCCGCGTCGTCGTTCCGGCTTGTGACGCTGTACCTGCCGTGGGAGTGGTCGCGACCCACCGTGGCGAACGCCACGTCCGGCACGCTCCGCCAGGACTTCACCGGCTTCGACGGCGAGCGCTGGCGCCGCGAGGTGCGGGTAGAGGTACTCGGGCTCGAGCAGGCGGCCCTCTTCGGCGACACCAAGGCCGCCGCGGGCGGTGTGCTCTGGCGGGTGTTACTCGCCTTCGAGGCCGATCCCGAGCAGCACCTGGACGGCTGCGAGGTCGAGCTGCTCGACGCCGACGGCACCCGGTACGACTTCCGCAGCGGACAGGAGCCCGCGGAGGAGGGCGGCTACTTCGTCCCTCCGGTCCTGGTCCCCTGCGTCCCCGAGGAGGCGCCGGGGCCGACGCTCGACCCGCTATCCGGCGAGCTGACACCGTCGCCCGTCACGCGCCCCCGCACCTGGCACGAACGGGTGCTGATCGCCATGCCGGAGGAGGTCGCGCCCGCGGCCCTGCGCATCGGCTGGCGCCGGCCCGAGTACCTCGTCCTCCAGCTCCCCACCCGCTGAGGGAGGGCCTAGTGGTCTGCGGCCGGGCGCTGGGCGAGGACGACGGCGTTGACCGCGGCAGCGAGCAGCGAGAGCACGAGGACGAAGTAGACGCCGCGCTCGATCAAGGTGACGAAGGGCTCGAGCGCGAACTGGCGCAGCGCCGGCCCGGGGCCGACGATGACGCGCATCAGCGCGGCCACCGCTGATTGCACCCCGCCGGCCAGGAGGAAGACGACGCAGAACATCACCATGGGGAGGATGCCCGCGACGGCGACCTTGCGGATGGCGCCGAGCGTGTTCTGCACGGGGGTGACGACGGGCTCGGCAACGTGCCCGACGACCCGGCGCACGGGGTTCGGCACCCTCTCGATGTGCTTGGCTGCGGGCTCGTGGCTGTCGAGCCCGATCTTCGAGGCGCTGAGCTGGTGGCCGTAGACGGCGGCGCCGATGGCGAGCCAGGCGACGGGCACGACGACCACCGCGCCGAGGTTGCCGAGCAGCCCGGACACGGCGTCGACCGCGGCCGCAGCCCAGCCGCCCCAGGCCTTGACGAACGCGATCACCGAGTCCCACCAGTCGACGATCCCGGCGACGACGCGCCGGGAGGTGACCCACTCGGTGACCCTCTCCAGCTGGCTGGTCAGCGCGTTGGCCAGCGTCATCAACCAGAGCACCTCGAGATAGGCCGCGAACCCGGCCCAGGCGAGGTGGCGCTCGGCGAGGCCCTTGAGCGAGATGACCTTGCGCGCCGCGAGCGCGACGACGACGAACGCCACGATGGTGAGGCCGGGCGCATAGACGGCGCGTCCCCAGTCGATGTCCCGGATGGCCGTGTTCATCGACTCGTCCATCGTCGTGTCGTAAAGGAAGACCGTCACGTCCTGCTTCAGCAGTCCCGCCGACGCGTACACCGCGAGGAACGGGATCAGGACCTGCCCCGCGACGGTGAGGTTCCTCGTCCACCTCTCCCGCGCGCCAGCGGGCTCGACGACGTTCGAGAAGGCCGGGAGTGTGGGCGCGAGGGCGCGCAGCATGAGCACGAACGACAGCAGGGTCGACATGGGCGCGAGCGGGAGGATGAGGACCGCGATCGTCGGGCTGGCGTCGGAGACGGCGGTGGCCAGCCACAGAAAGCCCATGCGCCCGGCCCAGCCGGCGAGGAACAGCGCGATCAACTGCGGCCAGTGCGCCGCGAGCGCCCGCCCCGCGTCGACGACGAACCGGGCGAAGATGCGCGCGGCGTCGGCGAAGATCCGGCCGAGGTCCCGCAGCACCGACGCGCCGGATCGCATGTGCCTCACCGTCGTACTCACGACGCTCGGCGACCGTGTGGAAGGTAGCGCGGGCCCCAGCGGAGCAGGCCCGCCGCGCCGGCGAGGCCGAGGGCGCCGACGAGCGCAGCCGCCAGGGGCAGCGACGCGGCCGCCGCCACGACGGCGACCATGACCGGGGCGAGCGCGCCGCCGGTGTCGGTCAGGAGCCGCCACGCGCCGAGGAACGCGGCCGTCGACCCGGCAGGCGCGAGGTCGGCGCCTACGGTCATGAGGATGCCGCTCGACAGGCCATTCGCGAGCCCCAGGAGCCCGGCCAACCCCGCGAACCAGGCGCTGGCGTGTCCGGTGTCGCGCGTGAGGGCGAGGGCGACGAAGCCCGCGCTCATCAGAAGCATCGACGGCAGCGCCGCCCACAGCCGTCCGTAGCGGTCCATCACCTGTCCGCTGGCGTAGAAGAGGGCGAAGTCGAGCGCGCCGGAGACGCCCACGACCAGGGCGATCGCTGAGGCGTCCATGCCGATCGAGACGCCCCACAGCGGCAGGACGACCTGCCGCGCCGCCCGCACCGCGGCCAACAGCATGCACGCGACGCCCACCCGCCCGAGCACCGACCTGGCCCGCCATAGGGAGGCAAGGACGCCCCCGGGCGCGCGTCGGCCGACACTGGCCGACGGCGACTCGGCCCGGAATTGCTCCTCCGGATCGGGGCCGACGAGGACGAGCACGATCAGCACCACCATCAGGGCCGCGAAGAGCCACAGCGCCGCCCGGGCCTCCCCGAGGATCGCGAGCAGTGCCGCGGCGAGGAACGGCCCGATGAAGAGCCCGAACCTGGTCGAGCCGCCGAGCAGCGACAGCGCCCTTGCCCGGAACGCGAGCGGCACCCGCGTCGCCATGAACGCGTGCCTGGCAAGGGCGAACGCCGCGGCCGCCATGCCGATCACGAAGACGGCCGCCGCGAACCACACGAGCCCCGGGAGAAGGACGCACGCGACGGCGCCGAGCAGCGCGACGGCGCCGGCGATCGCCATGGTGAGCCGCTCGCCGATCCTGCCTACCAACCACCCCGCCGGGAGGTTCCCGAACAGCGTGCCGACGACGACCGCGGACGCCACCAGCGCCGCCGTCGGGATGTCGGCGCCGCGCTGGGTCGCGATGATGGGGATCAGCGGGATCATGGCGCCCTCGCCGAGCGAGAAGACGAGCGACGGCAAATACACCATCGGCCCGTACTGCCGCAGTATCCCGCCCATGCTCGTCACTGGTCCGACCCTACATTCCGCCGTCGCGTGCCACTACTGTTGCCGCCATGGCTGGATACGTCGCGTTGCTGCGGGCCGTGAATGTCGGCGGCACGGGGAAGCTGCCGATGGCCGACCTGAGGGACATGTGCGTCGGCCTGGGGTTCGAGGGCGTGCGGACGTATATCGCGAGCGGCAACGTCGTCTTCTCCGCAAGCCTGTCCGAGGCCGAGGTCAAGGCCGCGTTGGAGGAGCGTCTGCGCGCCTACGCCGGCAAGCCCGTGGGCGTGATGGTGCGCACGGCGCAGGAGATGGCCGACGTCCTCGGCGCCAACCCGTTCCCTGACGAGCCTGGCAACCGGACCGTCGCGATCTTCCTCGACGCCCCGCCCCCCGCGGACGCGCTCGACACGGTGAAGAACAGGCGGGACGAGGAGGTGCGCCTCGGGACGCGCGAGATCTACGTCGCCTATGGGTCTGGAATGGGTTCGTCCAAGCTCGCGATCCCCGCCGGGGCTGGCGGCACCGCCCGCAACATGAACACCGTCGCGAAACTCGCGGACCTCTCGCGGGGCTTCGCCTGAGCGGGCCTATCCTCGCGGGTGCGCAGTCGTGATGTGGCTGCAAACGTCCAGTTCTCGCGGCCGAGTCCGACAACGTGAGCGTCAGAGTCAGCATGCTGACTCTGACGCGCACGATAAGTCGCTTCGCGTCAACGCCGACACGGTCGACGCGCAGCGAACAACACCCGTGTAATTATCCCCAATGTGGGCAACCCTGTGGATAAGTCTGTGCGAGGGTGTGGACGACTCGCCGTCGCGCCGCATCGCGGTTGCTCCCGCAAGCGAGGCGTGCAATAGCCTGTGGGTCGTGTCGAAGCCAGCAGACGCCACAAGCTACGTCTACCTCCCACCCAGCCAGGAGGCCGGAGAGGACGACTGCCGAGCACTGCTGGAGGATACGGGCGCGGCGCTGTGGATCACCGGGGGCCAGGGCGTGCCATCGGCGACGCTGCTCCCGACGCTGTGGCGCGGCGGCTCCCTGATCGCGCACGCGTCGGGGCACAACGAGCAGTTCACGACCATCGACGGCGAGGTGCCCTGCCGCGTCGTTGTGCAGGGACCGGACGCCTATGTGTCGCCACGCTGGTACCCGTCGATTCGGCCCGCGTCCGAGGGCGGGGCCGCGCGCGGCCGCGCGGAGGGCCGCGCCGTCGGGACATGGAACTACCAGCAGGCGCAGTTCGCCGGCGTGCTGACCACCTACCGCGACCTCGACCGGCTCCGGAGCGAGGTCACCGAGCTCGGCGAGCTGTTCGACGCCGACCGCGTCGCCGGGTGCCCGCACCCAGCCCTTGAACCGCGCTCCAAGAGCGAAGCGACACAGCACCCACACCCGCTCCTTGAGCCGCGCTCCAGGAGCGAAGCGACGCAGCGCGCGTCGAAAGGCACCGCGGATGTCCGAGGACCGTGGTTGCCCACGGAGGCACCCGCGGACTTCTACGAAGCGATGCTGCAGGGCATCGTCGGCCTGGAGCTGCGGATCACCGAGGTCGTGGGCCGCTTCAAGCTGTCGAGGAACCGCACGGAGATCGACCGCGACGGCGTGGCCGCCGGCCTGCGCGGCCGCGGGCGCCCCCGCGACGTCGCTGTCGCCGACGCCATGGACGCGGCCACCCCACTCGGCAGCACCTCGGGCTCGTTCGCACCGAGACTGCGCGGCGAGCCCGAGTCGTAGGCCTCAGCCGCCAAGCGAAGCACTGATCGATGCTTCCTCCGGCGAGGACGTGTTCCCAAGGACCTTGGCGAGGTCGTAGCTGACGGGCTCCTCGAGCTGGGCGTAGGTGCACGACGTCGGGTCTCGGTCCTCGCGCCAGCGCACGAACTGCGCCGTGTGCCGGAACCGGTTGCCCTCCATGTGGTCGTAGCGCACCTCGACGACCAGCTCCGGGCGCAGCGGTACGAACGACAGGTCCTTCTTCGCGTTCCACCGCGAGTGCGCCGCCGCCGTCGGCGTGCGCGGGAAGGACTGGTCTCGGTTGTCCGGGGTGTCCTGGGGCAAGTCGTCGTGGCCTGGTTCATTCCTTTCGGCGCGGGCAGCGGTCGACTCCGTCGACGCAGCCCGGCTCAAGGAGCGGTCACTGTCCGGCTCATCCTCCCCCGCCCAGGACCAGGGGTGGCCGTCGAACGTCGTCACGAGTGGCTGGAGCTCCTCGAACAGCTCCTTGCGGCGCGCCATCGGGAAGGCCCCGATCACGCCGACGGAGTTGAGCTGGCCGTCGTCGGTGTACAGGCCAAGCAGCAGCGAGCCGATGGCGTCGGTCTCGTCCTTGTACAGCCGGTAGCCTGCGACGACGCAGTCGGCGGTGCGCTCGTGCTTCAGCTTGTACATCACGCGCTTGTCCTCGGCGTACGGCTCGTCGAGCGGCTTGGCGATCACCCCGTCGAGGCCCGCGCCCTCGAACTGCGCGAACCACTCCATGGCCAGCTTCTCGTCGCGCGTGGCCTTTGTCAGGAAGATCGGCGGCGCGGCGTCGGCCAAGGCCTTCTCCAACGCCTCGCGGCGCTCGCGGAACGGACGCTGGACGTAGTTCTCCTGGCCCAGCGCGAGGAGGTCGAAGGCGACGAAGCTCGCAGGCATGGCCTTCGACAGCTTCGCGATCCGCGAGGCCGCGGGGTGGATGCGCTGCTGGAGGGCGTCGAAGTTCAGCCGATCCCCGGTCTCCGGGTCGATCATGACGATCTCGCCGTCGATGACGGAGTGGTCCGGGAAGTTCGCGACGATCGCCTCGACCAGCTCCGGGAAGTAGCGCGTCATCGGGCGCGAGTTGCGAGATCCGATCTCCACCTGGTCGCCGGAGCGCCAGACGATCGCGCGGAACCCGTCCCACTTGGGCTCGTACAGGAAGTCCCCCACCGGCAGCTTCTTCACCGGCTTGGCGAGCATCGGGCCGTACGGCGGGGCGATCGCGGTGCCCCACTCGGCGTCGCGCTCCGCCTTCGGCGCCATGTAGTCCTCGTCGGCGCGGTCGGCCTTGCGCTTGCTCGGCGGGACGCGCGGCGGCTCGCCGGGCATCTTCGGGTAGTCGGGCGGGAAGTTCAGCTCGCCGAGACCCCGCTCGAGGTCGGCCTCCCACAGCCTCAGCGCGCCCTCGACGTCGCCGGCGTGGTCGTCGATGTCCGCCCACGGGCACGGGCGCGACGACAGCAGCGCGGGCACGGTGTGGACCGTGAACTCGCGCGGGTCGACATCTGCCAGCTCCTCCCACGAGACCGGCGTCGACACCGGCGCCCACGGCAGCGGGCGCGGCGAGTAGGCGGCGGCGATGGTGCGGTCGCGGTTGGCCTGGTTGAAGTCGACGAAGACGCGGGCCCCGCGCTCCTCCTTCCACCACGATGTCGTCACCAGGTCGGGCAGCCGCCGCTCCAGCTCGCGCGCCACGCCGATGACCCCGTGGCGCACGTCCTGGAACTCATGCGTCGGCGCGATCCGGGCGTAGACGTGGATGCCCCGGTTGCCGGAGGTCTTGGCGTACGCCGTCAGGCCGACCCCCGCCATCACCTCGCGGAGCGCGAGTGCGGCCAGGGCGGCGTCGCGGAAGTCGCGGCCGGGCTGCGGGTCGAGGTCGATCCGGAACTCGTCCGGGTTGTCCATGTTCGCGGTCCGCACGGGCCACGGGTGGAACGTGACGGTGCCCATCTGGGCGGCCCAGGCGAGCGCGGCGGGCTCGTCGAACACGAGCTGGTCGTGGCGCCGCCGCGACGGGTACGTGCAGGTGACGGTGCGCAGGAACGACGGCGCGCCCCGCGGCGGCCGCTTGGAGAAGAACTCCTCCCCGTCGACGCCGTCGGGGAACCGCTGCAGGGTCATCGGGCGGTCGCCGTTCAGCCTCAGGAACGGCTCGGAGACGGCGATCAGGTAGTCGGCGAGGCCACGCTTGGTGACCGCCCCACCGGGCGCGTCGGGCCAGAGCACCTTGTCGGGGCTGCTGAGCTTCACCGTGCGCGGCTCGGGCCCGGGCAGTTCGAGGAGTACGTCGACCATTGCCCAACGGTAACGGTCCGTCCCGATGGCGACCAGACCCGGAAGGAGGGCGCAGACACGGAGTTTCGACGCGTAACCAGGGGTCTACTGCCCGATCGGGCACCCAGAGGGCAACTGTGCGCCGAAACTCCGGGTGCCCGGAGATCAGGCCGATCAGCGGCAGGCGTAGCGCAGGGAGTCGAGCAGCCAACCCCAGCGGTCGCGGTGGACGCAGAGCGCCTCGAGGTCGATCGCGCCGTCGCGGGCCGCGGCCATGAGCTGGGTGAAGAGGACGAACCCGACGATCACCATGGTGACCAGCAGCACGGCGCCGACGACGATGCCCGCCAAGGCCAGCGTGCCGCGCTCCCCGGAGCGCTTCGCCCAGACGAACGCCGCCACGCTGAGCACGAGGCCGACCATCGGCATGATGATCGACAGGACGAAGGCGGTGATCGTCGCGCCCTTGCGGATGACCCGCCAGTCGATGGAGCGCTCGGTTTCGGTGGGGGAAGTGTCGTCGGACATCGGGACTCCTTGGATAACGGCGGTACGCCGCCCGGACACACGCCCGGACACCACCAGCACACCACCGCGCCGCGCGCCCGGGAAGGAATCACGTCGCCGTTCACCACAACTGGGGACACGCAGCGGAGCTCGCCTCAATGCCGCGAGATGAGCCCGCCGTCCGCCCCGAGGACGAGGCGCTCGTGGCCTTGTTCATCGGCCCGCAGCACCGACACCGCCCCTCGCCGGCCCCTCGGCATGACGCGCAGCGTCACCGTCCCGGAGTCGAGGTCGTCCATGATGGCCGCGATGCTATCGACGAGCTCACCCGCGAAGGGGGCCTGGGGCGTCGAGCTGTCCAGGACGGTCACCCGCACGCCTCGCCGCCGCGCGCGTTCGATCGCCGCGCGCAGGACCGCGTCCCGCAGGTTGGGCGAGCGTATCCGGTCGCGGACACCGGCCTCGATCACGGCGATCTCGGCGAGGAAGGCGTCGTCGAGGACGTGGCCCTCGTAGAGGCGCCTCAGCGTCGCCTCGGCCTCCGCCCCGATCTCCGCCAACTCGGCCTGGGTCGCGGCCTCCGCCGCCTCCGCGGCCCCGGCGGCCACCGCGGCCCGCTCGACATCGCGGTGATAGGTCGTCTCCCGCACGACGATGCGGGTGAGCATCGCGCGCCACGACCCGCCGACGACGAGCGCGAGCACCGGCAGGGCGAGCAGGTCGACGTGCTGGCTCGCCGACGCTCCGTGCACGACCGCCCAGCCCGCTCCGAGGAGCGCGATGAGCGACCCGGCGACCAGGCCGCTGCGGACGTTGCCGCGCGGGAGCAGCAGGGCCGCCACGTAGGCGGCGAAGGCGAACGACCAGGTGTGGCCGAGCGGTGCGCCGGAGGCGAGGGCGCCGACGGCGGAGATCACCGACGCCGCGGCCACCACCCGGGCGCGCCGACCGGAGAGCGCGTCGTCGCCGCGCGTGGTCAGCAGGACGGCGCCAACCAGCCCGAAGGGCAGCGCCAGCAGCTCGCTGCCGAACGGCGGCGCCACCGAGCCGCTCAGCACGTCCGAGAGCATGCCGAGGCCCCAGACCGCCGTCACGGCCCACCGCGCACCCGAGGTGCCGAGACCGCCGGCGCCCGTGCCGGCCGAGGTCAGATCCGCCACGTCACCACCACCCTGGTTCCGCTTCCGGGCCGCGACTCCACCGCGGCGGTGCCGCCGGGAAGGGCGCGCATCCGCTCGAGGATGCTGCCGCGAATGCCGAGGCGCCGATCGTCGATTCGACCAGCGTCGAACCCCGGCCCCCGGTCCTCGACGGACACCTCGATCAGGCCGGGCGAGACCACGACGCCGACCACCCGCTCGGCGCCGGCCGCGTGCCGCACGCTGTTGCGCAGCGCCTCCGCCGCCGCGGCAC
This sequence comes from uncultured Tessaracoccus sp., assembly GCA_964455495.1. Classification (GTDB taxonomy): domain Bacteria; phylum Actinomycetota; class Actinomycetes; order Propionibacteriales; family Propionibacteriaceae; genus Arachnia. Next base: position 1,124 of record CAYVWO010000030.1, on the reverse strand, counting down.
CGACGGTCTCCACCACTCCTCGGGGTACCTCGCCCGGGACCGACGCGACGTCGATCGCCACGTCGGCATCGAGCCCCGTCCCGTCGGCCGCCACTCCCGGCCCACGCCCCCACCACGCGGGCACTCCCCCGTGCACGACACGCCGACCGGATGCCCGCCCGGGCCCCCATCCGCACACGGACAGGGGCTCCGACGGCGTTTGGTGCCCGCCCCGCACCTCAGGAGGGGCCGCCGCGCAGGCCGGCGAGCAACTCCGTCCAGGCGGCCGCGAGGTCGCCGTCGGGCGCCCAGGAGCCGGCCTCAGGAGCGCCGTTCCAGTCCAAACGGATCCGCAATTCGTCGTCCACGACGTAGGTCACCGGGTCGCCGTACTGGTTGAGCATCACCACGTACGGCCCGTTCTCCGACAGGTTCCACTGGTCGTCCGGCGTCGCGGTGGCCTGTGTGAGGGCCAGCACCAGGTCGCCCGGCAGCTCACGCTGGATCCACTCGTCGCCGACGGCGGGATCAGCGGGGAGCCCACATACATAGCCGCGGTAGAGCGACCCGCGCTCGACGGTGCCCAACGAGTTGAGCCCGGCCAGCCAGCCGGTGTTCCCGGTGCAGAGGTCCACTTCGTCGAGGAACGGCTCCGGAGGAGTGGCCTCGCGCTGGGCCGCCCACAGCGGGAGCAGGTCCTGGAGCAGCTGGGCGCCGCCCGCGCGGTTGCCCCACCCGCCGACCCACTCGCAGTTCACGGTCTCGGCGGAGACGACACGACGGGTGCCGTCCGGGTAGTCGAGCACCACGTGGTAGGTGATGCCGCCCATCTCGGTGCACCCCTCGTAGTCGGGGCTGGGCAGCTGGTTGACGGCGTCGACGACGCGGTCCGGGTCCGTGGTCAGCGCTTCGATGGGGCCCACCCCGCCGAAGGTCTCCCACTTGTCGCCGCAGAGCCATGCCCGGGCTGCACCGTCGGGCAGGTTCTCGGTGCCGGGGAGCTCCTCGGCCGCGAGGGTGCCGGTCTGGATGTCGTCGCACACCTGTGAGACCAGGCCGTCGCCACGCTCGTCGGGGAGCACGACGGGGGTCGGGCTGGGCGACGGGAGGGGCTCGCCGTCGACGCGCTGGGCGTCGACGATGCG
>CAYVWO010000029.1:0-14359 GCA_964455495.1 uncultured Tessaracoccus sp. | reverse complement strand
TCTACGCGGGGATAGCGCTCTCGCCGACCGACCGCTACTTCACCCACCTCACCGCCGAGGCCGGGCTGGAACGTGCCGACAAGCAGTCCCGCAGGGCGCTGCGGCAGTCCATCGCGGCCGCGCAGAAGCGCACCGGCGCGCGCGCCGTCAGCAAGCTCACCACGAGGGGCGACGACGGCACCCTCCGCTTCGTGCACGCCTACCCGACGATGACCCCGCACGAGCCCGAGACCCTCGCCCTCTTCACCGACTACCTCGAGCGGTACCGCGTCTCCGCCAACTACGACATCCAGCTCCTGCTGCAGCACTACACCGCCGTCGACTGGGCGCGCCGCGTCGTCGGCGTCGGCAGCGTCGGCACCCGCTGCTCGCTGACGCTGTTCCAGGACGGCGACGGAAACGCCCTGATCCTCCAGTCGAAGGAGGCCAACCGCTCGGTCCTCGAACAGTACGGCGGCATCCAGCAGCCCGAGGTACTCACGCGCGCCATCGAGGCGTCGGGCCAGGGCCAGCGCGTCGTCGCTATGCAGCGCATCCAACAGGCGTTGTCAGACCCGTTCCTGGGCTACCTGCGCACGACGGAGTCCGACCTTTACGTGCGCCAGTTCCACGACATGAAGGGCGGCGTCGACATCGAGCTCCTCGACGACGCGCCCTTCCTCGCCTACGCCTCCGCCTGCGCGATCACGCTGGCGAGGGCGCACAGCCAGACGCCGAACATCGCGGCCGTCGTCGGCTACATCGGGAAGAACGACGAGGTGGCGCGCGCCGTCACCGACTGGTCGCTCGCGTACGCGGACCTCTCCGAGCAGGACTTCGCTGCGTTCGTCGCCGCGAACTCAGCTGGCTGAGTCGCGGCGCGCGGCGACGCGCTTCTTCATCCACCAGGCCATGACGGCCCAGCCGCCGAGCGCGGTGATGATCCACACCAGCAGCGTGGCCAGCACCCAGGGCATGAACCCTGTGATGGTGAGCGCGTCGCCCATGGCCGTGGTGATGAGCAGCGCGATCAGCGTCGAGACGAGCCCGATGCCGCCGATCGCCGCCGGGGCGTACCGATGCGCCATCTTGAAGGCGAACGGCGTGAAGAGCGCGTTGGCCACGACGAACACGGCGACGGCGGTGATGATGCCCGCGGGCTGCACGGTCACGCCGTCGATCACGGCCCCTGCCACGATGAGGGCGATGGTGGCCGTGAGGAGGTTCACGACGACCTGGATGAGGAAACGGGGCATGGCTTGTCCTGTCTGGTCGGACGATGAGGCGGTCAGGAGGCGAGGATGCGGGCCTTCTGGGCCTCGAACTCGGCGTCGGTGAGGACGCCCGCGGCGCGAAGCTCGCCGAGCTGGCGGAGCTGGTCGAGCATCGCGCCGGTATCCGGGGCGGCGGGTGCGGCCTCGACCGGCGGCGCGACGGGAGCCGGGGCAACCGGCGGCGCGACGGGGGCCGGGGCAACCGGCTGCGCGGCGGGCGGGGCAGCGTTGGCTGCGGCCCACTTCGCCTGCTGCTTGGCGGCCGTGCGGTGGTGCACGCGGGTGGCGGTGCCGGTGATGACTGCCGTGCGGGCAGCGGTACGAAGAAGGCTCATGTCAGGCTCCCTTTCACTCGTCGCCCAGGGCGGCGACGACGTCATCTGCTTCCAGGTGCGACGAGCTGACGACCCGCGCACCCACACTCTCGAACCCGTCGACAACCGGGAAGACCCAGACCTGCTCGTAGAGGATCGCGGCCGAGAGCGACCCCGGCGTGGTGATCTCGCCGATGAACGCGACATCGTCGTGGTCCAGCAGGCCGCTGGAGGCGCCGACCAGTTCGGGGATACCGGCCCGCGCGGCCACCTCGTCGAGGTCGACGATGGCCACCTGACCGTCCGCGCCATGAGACACGAACTCGACATCCAGCACGCGCACCACGCCGCGGTCCACCGCGTCGATGAGGGCGTCGAATCCGGCCGCCTCGACCTTGCCGTCCGGGAACTCGACGACGACCACATCGACGGGGCCCAGCCGATCTTGGGCCTCAGTCTCCTGGCTCATATACACCTCCGATAAGCGCTGCGCGGGCGTCGGCTCCGGAGGATCCCGGGGTGTGCACCAGCGCTGGTAGAGGCAAGTCTAGTGGCTCGGATCGCGTCCTCCCCGCCGTGGCCGCAGCGCCCGCAGGACGCCGCTATCTCTCAGGGCGCAAACCCGCGAATACCCGTGTTGACTAGGCGTGACGCTGCACCTCATTCCACTGTCCCGCCGAGAACCCCCACATCTGGGGGGCGAACCCTGGAGGAAGCGCGAGACTGCGGGCACTAAGCTGAGGAGCCGACAACATGAAACACACAAGGAGTTTTACATGGGCATCTTCAGCACCATTTGGGACGTCGTCTGGACGTTCTTCTGGATCTTCGCGTTCATCGCGTACCTGATCGCACTGTTCTCTATCGTCACCGACCTGTTCCGCGACACCAAGCTGGGTGGCTGGGCGAAGGCCATCTGGCTGGTGTTCCTGTTCTCGCTGCCGTTCCTGACCGCGCTGGTCTACCTGATCGCCCGCGGCGACGGCATGGCGAAGCGCAGCAACGCGGTCGTCGCGCAGAACAAGGAGCGCACGGAGGAGTACATCCGCGACGTGGCCGGCACCAGCCCGGCCGACGAGATCGCCAAGGCCAAGGCCCTGCTCGACGCCGGCACCATCTCCGAGGCCGAGTTCGCCCAGCTGAAGGCCGCGGCCCTCCGCTAGATCTATCCCGCTGGTTGAGCCGGTCCCCCGCGAGGACCGTGTCGAAAGCCAGACAAAGGCCTGGACCCGGCGACTGCACCGGGTCCAGGCCTTTGTCGTGTGAAGTATTTGGTGGCGTCGGCACCCTCCCCCCAGACGGGTGCCGACGTACGACAGGCTTAGCCCCCCGAGACCTGACTTCCACCACCCGGAATCTCGGCTTTTTTGCCGGATCCGTTGCCCCGAACTTATGCCCGAAAGTCGACGGTGTCAACCACTTTGAGGGGAAAGACTTGCACTTTCCTGAAAAGTCGATACTGTGCCCGCTTTCATCTCGGATTAGCACGTTTCATGCGGCACCCCGGCCGTCGCCGGGTAGCCGAGGGAGCGCTCCTGCGAGCCACGCGCGGCGACTGGCGAGCACAGACCTACGCGCGGGCGAGGTCCTCTGTGCCCTTCTCGAAGCTGGCGACACCCAGTCGGTTGCGGGCGGCGACGAAGGCCCCGGCGCAGGCGAGGTAGGTGGCGGCGATGCCGAGGAAGGCGACCACGGACAACCCCGTGGGCGGCAGGACGAAGGCGGCGACGACGCCGGCGAGCACGAAGGCGCCGTTGAAGGCCATGTCGTAGAACGTGAACACGCGCCCCTTGAAGCCCTCGTCGACGTGCGCCTGCACGATGGTGTCGACGCAGATCTTGAACGACTGCACCGCGAGCCCCGTGAGGAAGCTCAGCACGAAGATGGGCCACTTGCCGGACGCGAACGCCGCCGCCGCGGAGGCGACGGAGGCGCCGAGCAGCAGCGCGGGAGCGGTACGGCCGAGGCCGAGCGGGCGCACCAGCAGCGGCACCAGCGGCGCGGCCAGGATGAACCCCGCACCCGTGAAGAGCCCCCAGAGCGTGATGTCGGCCAGGGCCGGGGCGGGCTGGTCTACCGGGTGCCACAGGTTCCGCGCGGCCAGGATCACGGCCACGCTGAGCAGGCCGAACAGCAGCCTGGTCACGGCCATCAGACCCAGCGCGACCTTCGCCGTCGGCCGCGTCCCCAGATGCCGCCACGCCTCGGCTAACCCGTGGAGGACCGCGCGTGGTCCCGAAAGCGCGCTGGCGTCGGAGCGGTCCGGGCCAAGGGCGTCGGGCGCGAAGCCGCGGCAGATCAGCACGGAGCCGAGGAAGAGCACGGCGGCGAAGCCGAACACGACGGAGTCCGCCTGGTGCGCGGGCAGCAGGCCGCCGAGCGTGAACCGCGCGGCGAACCCGAGGACCGCGCCGATCACCACGCCGAGCGGGCCCACCGTCGGCACGATCGAGCTCGCCGTCAGGTACTCGTCCTCGTCGACGGTGTGCTGCAGGCCCGCCGACAGGCCGGCAAGCATGAACCGGTTGATGCTCATCGCCACGAGCAGGGCGCCGTAGAGCACGAGGGCCCAGACGCCCGTCGTCGCGCCGCTGAAGATCGTGATGCCGAGCACCAGCGACAGCGCCGCGCGCGTGACGTCGGAGTAGAGGGCGACGTCGCGGCGCGACCAGCGATCGAGCAGCGGCGACGCGAACGGCCCGATCACCGTGAACGGCAGCAGGGTCAGCGCGAGGACCCCGGCGATGGCCCACGCGTCGGGCTGCGACTGAGGGGAGAACAACAGGTAGCTGGCCATCCCGACCTGCAGCGTGCCGTCAGCGGCCTGGCTGAGGACGCGCAGGGTCAGCAGGCGGCGGAAGGCCGCGTGCCGCCAGAGCCGCCGCAGGGCGGGGATGAGCTTCATCGGTGGATCAGGACCCCGTCGCCTCGGCGTGCAGGCGCTCCGCCTTCTGGAGCGCGTAGGCCGCGCCGGACTCCTCCATCATGTGGGTGACCTGGGCGCGGCGCGCGTCGAACTTGTCGAGCTTGGCGACGGCGTCGACCATCCTCTGGAAGTTCGCCTCGCGCTCCTCGTCGTCGCCGTGGTACTCGGTGTGGAGGTAGCCGTGGGCGAGACGATCGACCGCGCGCACCGCCGACAGGATCTGCCCCTTGGGCGAGACCAGCGACGAGATGACGGTGATCGCGAGCACGGCGACGATGATCATCAGCGAGTGCACGGGGTCGAACGTGAAGACGTGGACCGGCTGGCCGTCGTTGATGAACCCGACGCGGTTGGTGTGCAGCGCCTCGAGCACCAGCTTCACGCCGATGAACCCGAGGATGATCGCCAGCCCGTACTTGAGGTACACGAGGCGGTCGAGGAGCCCGTCGATCAGGAAGTACAGCTGGCGAAGGCCCATCAGCGAGAAGGCCGTGGCGCAGAACACGATGTAGACGTTGGTGGTCACCGCGTAGATGGCGGGGATCGAGTCGAGCGCGAACAGCAGGTCCGTGCCGCCGATGGCGACCATGACGAGCAGCATCGGCGTGAGGACCCTGCGCCCGTTCTCGTACGTGAACAGCTTGTCGCCGTCGTAGTGATCCGTGGTGCGCAGGAAGCGCTTGGCCAGCCGGATCATGACGTTGTTCGCCTCGTCCTCGCCCTCCTTCTCCGGGGCGAGCAGCTTGCCCGCGGTGATCAGCAGGATGATCCCGAAGACGTAGAACGCCCAGGTGAAGTTGTCGATGATCGCCATGCCGAGGAAGATGAAGAGACTCCGGGCGATGAGCGCGAACACGATGCCGAACAGCAGCACCTTCTGCTGGTCCTTCCGCGGTACCGCGAAGCTGGACATGATCACGAGGAAGACGAAGAGGTTATCGACGCTCAGCGCCTTCTCCAGCAGGTAGCCGCTGAAGTACTCGATGCCGAGGTGGTGGTCCCCGATGGACCACAGCACGATGCCGAACACGACGGCGACGCCGACGTAGAAGGCCGACCACCAGGCGGCCTCCTTCAGCGACGGCTCGTGCGCCTTGCGGACGTGGAAGAAGAAGTCGAATGCGAGCAGGCCGCCGATCACAACGAGGGTGATGGCCCAAACCCACAGGGGCATGTTGGTAGTGGTCACAGGGACGCTCCTGGTGCAGGCGAGAAAACTGACGTTTCTGCCACCGGTACCCTTCAGGGCCAACGTCGATGACTGGCGTTACTCTACGCGACGGTTCCCGCGAACCGAAGCCACTGGCCATGTCGGAACCAACTTGTAACCCGCCGTCGAGATTGCGCGCGGAGGCGGCACGACCTCTTAACCGGCCCGTCAGATTCTGTCGGAGCGCCCTTGTAGCCTGGGCAGGACATACCGCTGGTTGAGCCGGGCCCCGGGCGAAGCCCTAGCCCGTGTCGAAACCAATGGGCCGATGCGAAGGAGTACGTCGATGCGGAGACTGCTGGCCGGGATGATGGCCGGGTTGGTGCTGCTTGCCGGGTGCGCGCCGGGCGAGAAGAGGCCGAGCCCGGATCCCACCGCTCCCACGGCCCCGCCGCGTGACCTCCCGCCGGCCGATCCCGCCGTCGACGCCCTTGTCGCGGCCCTGAACGCGCGGGACGTGAGCAAGCTCCCCATGGTGCGGGCGGCGTCGGAGGCGCAGCAGGAGTTCGAGACGGTCTTCGCCGGGATGGACGGCTTCTACCCGACGGCGGCCGCCGCGGGCATCGCCTACGGCGAAGACGACACCGCCGTCGCGACGCTCGCGATGTCGTATGACCTCGGCCTGCACGGCTGGGAGTATCAGTCGCAGGCCCGGTTCAACTGGGTGACGGACACGTGGCGGCTCGACTGGGCGCCCACCGTCATCCACCCCAAGCTGACCGACGACTCGCGGCTCCGGCACACCCACAAGGAGCCCCGCCGGGGCGCCATCAACGACAACGAGGGCCTCGCGATCGTCGAGGAGGGCACGCTCTACGAGGTGGGCATCGACAAGTCGACGATCGACGCGGGTGAGTGGGTGTCGTCGGCCACCGCGCTGGCGAAGGCGCTGGAGGTCGACGAGAAGGCCTACGTCAAGAAGCTCGAGGCCAACGGGCCGAAGGCGTTCGTCGTCGCGGCCACGCTCACCCAGGAGGACATTCCCGGCGCCGTCGCGGAGATCGAGGGCACGCTGGTGCGGGAGATCACCGCGGTCGTGGGCCCGTCCGACGGGCTCGCCGCGCCGCTGCTGGGCGCCGTCGGGGCACCGACGGAGGAGATGATCGAGAAGTCCGAGGGCACGCTGTCGTCCCAAGACCGGGTTGGCCTCTCCGGCCTGCAGCTGCGCTACGACGAGTTCCTGCGGGGCGTGCCGCAGATCAAGGTCGACCAGGTCGGCCGCAAGGTCGAGGGCCAGACCGACACGACCTTCGAGACGCAGACGCTGTTCGAGCAGCAGGCCTCAGTGTCGACGGCGATTGAGACCAGCCTCGACCGCGAGCTGCAAGCGAAGGCGGAGCAGGTCCTCTCGAAGCAGAAGGGTCTTGCGACGCTCGTTGTCATCGACCTGAAGACGGGCGGGGTGCTCGCGGCCGCGCAGTCGCCGTCGGGCGGCACGTTCCCGTACGCGACCTATGGCAAGTACGCGCCCGGGTCGACGTTCAAGGCGGTCACCGCGCTGGCCATGCTGCGCGACGGCCTGAAGCCGACGTCGACGGTGAAGTGTCCGGCGAACCTGAAGGTCGGCACGTACACGTTCGGCAACTACTCGGGCTACCCGTCGTCCTCGCTGGGTTCGATCCCGCTGACGGATGCGTTCAAGCACTCGTGCAACACCGCGTTCGCCGGATCGGATGTCGACGCCGGGCAGCTGGTCGACGCCGCGGCCTCGCTAGGCGTCGGCACCGACTACGAGGCGGGATTCACCTCGTACTTCGGCACGGTGGAACCCGGCAACGCGATCGACCTGGCGGCGTCGAAGATCGGGCAGGGCCAGGTGACGATGTCGCCGCTCGGGATGGCGGCCGTCGCCGCGTCGATCGGCGCGGGACAGACCACCATCCCGTGGCTAGTCAAGGGCCACGAGGCGAAGCCGAAGGCCTCGCTCAGCGAGTCCGAGGCCACGCAGCTCCAGACGCTGATGAAGGCGACGGTCAACTCCGGGACCGGCTCGCCGCTCAAGGGCCTGATGACGGGCGCGAAGACCGGCACGGCGCAGTGGGGCAAGAAGGGAAAGCTGGAGACCCACGCCTGGATGATCGCCTACAACGAGGACTACGCGGTGTCGGCATTCGTGGAGGTCGGCGACTCGGGCGGCACCACAGCCGCCCCGTTGATCATCAAGCTGCTCGGCTAGCGCTCCTTGAGCCGCTAGCCGAACGTCTCACTGTGTCGAAAGGTCGGGCACCCGGTTCGAGGACTTGGGTCAGTGGGAATCCAGTCGTTTCAGCCCGACGACACAACCCACGATGCAGGCGAGGAACAGGGCTTTGAGCCAGCTGATCGACTCGTGGCCCATCGCGACGGAGTAGGAGACGGTCAGCACCGTGCCGACGCTGGTCCAGACCGCGTAGGCCGTCCCCGTCGGGATGTGGCGCATCGCGATCCCCAAGCCTACGGTGGACGCGACGACCGTGACCAGGAACAGCACGCTGGGCGCGAGCACGGTGAACCCCGCACTGGCGGACAGCGCGTTCGCCCAGACCGCCTCGAGGACGGCGCTGACCAGCAGGATCGGCCAGGCCCAGCGCGCGCCGGTCACGAGAACACCTTCAGCCCGACGACACTGACGACGATCCCCGTCAGCAGCAGCACCTTGGCCAAGCTCGCAGGTTCGACCTTCGTCAGCATCGCCCACAGCACGGTCAGCGAGGCCCCGGTCGCCGTCCACACCGCGTAGGCCGATCCGGTCGGCAGCGTCGCGAGCGCGATGCCGAGCCCGCCGAGGCTGAGGATCGACGCGACGACGAACACCGCCGTCGGGAGCGGCCTCTTCAGGCCATCAGAGCGGCCGAGCGCCGTCGCCCACACCGCCTCCATCACGCCCGCACCGATGAGGATCACCCAGTCCATGGCGATGACGGTAGCCTCGACCCATGGCCAAGACCGAACTCGACCGCATCGCCGACGCCTACGTCGACACGGTGGTGCGCCTGTCCCCCATGACCGCCACCGACATCGGCGCCGATGGCAACCACGCCGCGCTCGACGACTTCTCCCCCGCCGGGCACGCCGCCCGGGCCGAGGCGGCGCGGGAGGCGCTGCGCCAGGTCGAGGCGGCGGAGATCGTCGGGCCGAACGACGCCGTGACCAAGGCCGCGATGCGCGAGCGACTAGGCCTTCAGCTTGAGCTACACGAGGCCGGCGAGGACTACGCCGAGGTCAACAACATCGCGACGCCCATCCAGTCGATCCGGATGATCTTCGACCTGATGCCCACCGCCACCGAGGACGACTGGGCCACCATCGCCGCCCGCCTGGGTGCCGTGCCCGCCGCGGTCGACGGCTACCTGGAGTCCGTCCGCTACGCGGCGGAGCGCCCGGAGTTGCCGTTCCCGGCGAGGCGGCAGATCGGGATCGGCGTCGCGCAGGCCGAGGAGCTCGCCGGCGAGGGCTCGTTCTTCGCGGAGCTCGCCACCTCCGAGACGGCGCCCGAGGCCCTGCGCGGCGAGCTGGCCGCGAACGCCCAGGAGGCCGCCGCCGCGTACGGCCGCCTGGCGGAGGGCCTGCGGGACTTCGCGGACCGGGCTGGCGCGGCCGACGGCGTCGGCCGCGAGCGGTATCAGCGCTTCTCACGCCTGTTCCTAGGCGCGACGGTCGACCTCGACGAGACCTACGAGTGGGGCCTTGAGGAGCTGGCTCGCATCGTCGCCGAGCAGGAGGCCGTGGCCGCGGAGCTGTACGGCCCCGGCACGACGCCCGAGGAGGCCATGGCCCGCCTCGACGCCGACCCCGCGCGCCAGCTGCACGGCACCGACGCCCTCCAGCGGTGGATGCAGCAGACCTCCGACGCCGCCGTCGACGCCCTTGCCGGGGTCCACTTCGACATCGCCGACGAGCTCCGCCGCCTCGAGTGCTGCATCGCGCCCACCCAGGACGGCGGCATCTACTACACCGGCCCGACGGCGGACTTCTCCCGCCCCGGCCGCATGTGGTGGTCGGTCCCGCCGGGCGTGACCGAGTTCAGCACGTGGCGCGAGCTCACCACCGTCTACCACGAGGGCGTGCCTGGGCATCACCTGCAGATCGGCCAGGCCGTCTACCGCGCCGCTGACCTCAACCGCTGGCGCTCGCTGCTGTGCTGGGTCTCCGGCCACGGCGAGGGCTGGGCGCTGTACGCCGAGCGGCTGATGGCCGACCTCGGCTTCCTCGACGACCCGGGCGACCGCCTGGGCATGCTCGACTCGCAGCGCCTCCGCGCCGCCCGCGTCGTCCTCGACATCGGCGTGCACCTCGGGAAGAGGTGCCCCGACGCCTGGGGCGGCGGCACCTGGGACGCCGAGAAGGCGTGGCCGTTCCTGAAGGCGAACGTGAACATGGCCGAGGGCTTCGTCCGGTTCGAGCTGGACCGCTACCTCGGCTGGCCCGGCCAAGCGCCGTCGTACAAGGTCGGCCAGCGGCTGTGGGAGCAGGCCCGCGACGAGGCCGCCCGCCGCGACGGCTTCGACATCAAGGACTTCCACCGCCGCGCCCTCGACCTCGGCTCCGTCGGCCTCGATGTCCTCCGCGACACCCTGACCGCTGGTTGATCAAACCCGAGCGTTTGGTACGGGTCGACCGGTACCTCGGTAGGTGTCGGGGGCGATGACGTCGTCGCTAACGTGAATGTCATGATTCACAGGCGCGCCTTCCTCCTCGGCGCCGCGGTCCTCCCGCTGGCCGGCTGCGGTGTCCTCGACCGCTTCAACTCCGGCATCGAGGGCCCCATCGGCGGCGGCCAGCCCGAGTGCCGGACCCCTGACGAGCTCGTGTCCTTCGACGCCATCGACGGCGCCCCACTGTCCTACGAGATCACGGGCAAAAAGCAGTCGTTCCAGGCCGACCCGCGCTTCGTCGAGAAGCTCGACGACTGGGCCGACGACTGGGCCGGCCTCAGCGGGCTGGGCAAGATCACGGGCATCTCCACCTACGGCGCCTACGTCGACAAGTGCCCATCCATGCACGCGGCGGGGCGTGCGTTCGACTTCGGCGTGGTCACGCACAAGAAGGGCAAGGTTTCCTGCCGTGGCGACCTGTGGGGCGACGACGCAAAGCGGCTGCGCTCCTACTGGCGCCTCGCGGCGTCGCTGTCGGCCCACTTCACCTACACGCTGACGCTGGCCTACAACGACCTGCACCTGAACCACATCCATGTCGACGACGCGGTCAGCGAGGGCGAGGAGCCCACGTTCGACAAGGACTCGCGCGCCCAATGCCTGGTGGTCCAGAACGTGGCCGCGCACGTGTTCGGGAAGAAGTGCCCGGGCACCGCCGCCTACGACGACGCCACGAAGGACGCCGTGCGCGGCATCCAGCGCGAGCTGGGCATCAAGGCCCCGCTGGCCGAGCCCGACGGCTGGCGCGCGTTCCTCCGCGGCGCCGCGTCGGCGTGACAACTCTCCTCAAACCGACGACGGCTAGCGCTCCTTGAGCCAGCCCCCGGCGCGCAGCGCCAGCGTGGGTCAGTCGAGGATCGGGCCGACGGTGCGGGTGCGCTTCAACTCGAAGAAGCCGGGGTACGCGGTCACCTTCTCGACGCCGTCGAAGAGGCTGCCGGCCTCCTCGCCCTTGGGCGCCGGCGAGATGACCGGGCCGAAGAGGCTCATGCCGTTGATCCGCAGGACGGGCGTGCCGACCTCGTCGCCCACCGGGTCCATGCCCTCGTGGTGGGAGCGGCGGAGGTCGTCGTCGAACGCGTCGGTCTGGGCGAGGTCGGCGATCTCCTCGTCGGCGCCGATGGCAGCCAGGGCGGCGCGCACGACGTCGGGGGTCTTGGGCTCCTGCCCAAGGTGGAAGCGCATGCCGATCTCGGTGTAGAACTCGCGCAGCTTGTCGGAGCCGTGTCGCTGCTCGACGAGCAGCGCGGCGCGCGCGGGCAGCCAGGCCTCCTTCATGTGCGCGAGGTAGTCCTCGGGCAGGTCGCGCCCGTCGTTCAGCACCGCGAGGCTCATCACGTGGAAGACGGTCTTCACGTCGCGGACCTTCTCCACCTCGAGCATCCAGCGGGAGGTCATCCAGGCCCAGGGGCAGGTGGGGTCGAACCAGAAGTCAACAGTCGTCGTCATGGCCCCATCTCAGCACACCGGCCAACCCCGCCCCGGGATCGTCCGCGCGCAACGCCGGCGATGTGCCCTCACCGCACCAGCCAGGCGGCGACGTCGAGGGCGCGCGGGACGTAGGCGCCCTGGAACAACACAACGTGGACGAGCAGCTTGTGGAACTGGTGCACGGGCACTCGCGCGCGCCAACCGTCGGCGAGCGGGCTGACGTCCGCATAGCCCTCGATGGTGGCGTCGAGGTGCGGGGAGCCGAAGAGGGCGAGGTCGGCGAGGTCGGTCTCGGCGTGGGCGCCGTGCGCGCACGCGTCGATCAACGTGCCGACGGTGTGGTTGCCGTGGCTGGCCCACACCACGTTGCCGCCCCACAGGTCGCCGTGGATGCGCGCGACCTCCGGGCAGCGGGCGGGTTGCGGCGCGTCGAACCTCCCCGTCGCGATGACGTCGCAGGCGCGATGCAGCAGCGCGAGGTGGTCGTCGGCCAGGAAGTCCGCAAGTTCGACATAGGGGCGGGTCCGGGCCTCAGCGAAGAACTCGCCGAATGACCCCCAGAGCGGCTCGTCGGCTCCGGGCGCGGGGAGCTCGGCGAGCGTCAGGTCCTTCGCTTCGACGCCGGGCGGCGGCTGCCCCCACCAGCCCGCGCCGGCGGCGTGGGTCAGTGCGAGGCCCCGCCCGAACCTGGCCGCGTCCTCTCGCGACGGCGTCCCGGGGTCCATGAGCGCGGTGGTGAGCCAGGTGGTGCTGACGCTCCGGAGCCGGGCGACGGCGGCGCCGTCGACCGCGGCCAACCACCGGAGGCTGCCCGCCTCCGTGGCGATGGCCTGTCGGCTCCCGATCTTCTGGAACGTCTCCATGGCGCCTACATCCGGCCCCTAGACGCGCGGTGGCAACGTCTCTTGCCGGAGCCCCCGGCCAGGATGAAGCCGCGCATGACAGATTTTCGCACAGGAGCGCCGCGCGAGACCCCGTGAACAGGGTTTCTTCGCGCCGCCCCTCACATGTCACAATGACACTTCCATTGCCTCTCCGACGGCCGACTTCAGGGCCGCGAAAGGAACCACCCATGCAGCAGGTTGAGAACAAGAACCAGAAGAGGCCGGGGGCACCCGTGTGGCGCCGAGTGCTGATCGCGTGCTTCGCGCTCGCCCTGGTCATCGGGGGCCTCGCCCCGGCCACGACCGCCAACGCGGCCACCCTCAGCTTCAACGGCACGGGCCCGAGCAAGTCGAAGGCCTTCAAGTTGGAGAAGGGCCTCTACCAGGTCGACTTCGCGTACTCCGGCAACGAGACCGACTTCGGCAGCGCGGGCGTGATCAGCGCCCAGATCGCCTCTACCAAGGGCTACGACATCTCGGAGTACTTCGCAAAGGGGTTCAACGTCAGCGGCAAGAGCCGAGTGATCGTGAACGTGGCGAAGGCGCAGAAGGCCCAGATCGACGTCTCCTACCTGGAGCCAGGCGCCAAGTGGTCCGCGACGGTGAAGAAGATCTCGCAGCCGAAGAGCACCAAGTCGTCGATCTCCAAGTCCGGCACAGGCGTGGGCGTCGTCGGGCCGATCAAGCTGTCCAAGGGCACCTACAACTTCCAGGTCACGTTCTCGGGCAACGACGGGAACTTCGGCGCCCCCGAGCAAACCAACTTCGTCGCCTGGGCGCACGCCATCGACGGGTCGGGGAGCCTGCTGGTCAACGACATCGCGCTTGAGGGCAACCACAAGATCAAGGGAGTCAAGCTCACCCGGACCGGCGTCGTGTGGATCCACGTCACGCCGAACGACGCGGGCGCGAAGTGGACGGTCACCGCCACCAAGAAGGGCGCGAAGAAGAGCCTGGAGAAGACCCCGGCGCCGAAGATCGTCGGCACCGCAAAGGTCGGAAAGACGCTGACGGCCGAGGCCGGCACGTGGAAGCCGAGCAAGGTGAAGCTGTCGTACCAGTGGTACCGGGGCAGCTCGAAGATCGCGAAGGCGACCAAGTCGACCTACAAGCTGGTCAAGGCCGACAAGGGAAAGAAGATCACCGTCAAGGTCACGGGCAAGAAGTCCGGCTACACGACCGTGACGAAGACCTCGAAGGCCACCTCGAAGGTCAAGTAGGCCGCGCCTCGGCGCACCGACACCTCAATCAGCGAGCCCGGCTTCCTCACGAAGCCGGGCTTGCCAGCTCTGTTGGTCGATCAGGAGAAGCGAGGCCAGGTACTCGCCGTAGCCAGACTTGGCCAGCTCGTCGGCGCGGCGGGCGAGCGCGCCGTCGGTGAGGAAGCCGACGCGCCAGGCGGCCTCTTCCGGGCAGCCGACCTGCAACCCCTGCCGGGCCTGCACGGTGCGGACGAAGTTGGAGGCGTCGTTGAGGGAGTCGAACGTGCCGGTGTCGAGCCACGCGGTGCCGCGGGGGAGGATGTCGACGCGGAGCTTACGGGCCTCGAGGTAGACGCGGTTGACGTCGGTGATCTCGTACTCGCCGCGGGCCGACGGCGTGAGGTTCGCCGCGATGTCGCCCACCTGGTTGTCGTAGAAGTACAGGCCGGGGACGGCGTAGTGCGACTTCGGCCGGGCCGGCTTCTCCTCGATCGAGACCGCGTAG
>CAYVWO010000028.1:0-14445 GCA_964455495.1 uncultured Tessaracoccus sp. | reverse complement strand
TTGAAGCCGATGTGGCCGTTGGAGCCGATGCCGAGGATCTGGACGTCGACGCCGCCAACGATCTCGATCGCCGCGTCGTACTCGTCGGCGGCCGCCTGCGGGTCCGCGGCGGCGCCGTCGGGCACGCGAACGCGGTCCGGGTCCATCCTCAACGGCACGGTGACCGTGCGGTTGATCACGTTGGCGTAGCTCTCCGGGTGCGCGGGGTCGATGCCGACGTACTCGTCGAGCGCGAAACCGAGGGCGTGCGAGAGGTCGAGATCGCCGGAGTCGACCCGCTTGGCGAGCTCCGAGTACAGCGCCAGCGGCGAACTCCCCGTGGCGAACCCGACAACGGGCGTTGCCAAACCCTCCAGGTGAAGGGCGACGCGGTCGGCGGCGACGCGGCCAACCTCTTCGGCGTTCTTGCAGATCACAACTTCCATGCGGGCTGGTACCTCATTCGACTCGGTTCGCGGTGCCCCCAGGCTAGGGCGGACGCGGCGGCGGCGCCGAAAAACGACGCGGAGAAGCGCAATGGCGTTGCGCGTTTGCGCTCCTTGAGCCGGTCCCCGACACGAAGCGCCCGGACCGGGCCGAAAGGAATGGGCCCGGACATAGGATGACCCCATGGCGACTTGGCGGGACGGCGCGGCGTACGCGCCCGAGACACGACCCGACGGGTTCGCGACCCCTGCCGTCGCGCCGCTCCCGGAGGGCGAGCCCTACCGCGCGGCCACGCCGGGAGCCGTCGACCGGCCGCAGGACCTGGTCGGGGCCGCGCAGCCACCGTTGGACGCCCTCGGCGAGGCCGCGCCGTCGACGCGCGATCCCCGAGACGCCTTCAAGGTGACCTCCGCCACGCTCACGGCGCCCACGGCCCCGGACGGAGCCCGCGACCCGCGCCAGCCCTTCGCGAACTACTCCCCGGCGACATCCCCGGACGCGCCACCGTCGGGCCCGCCGATCTCGGGTCCCCCACCTCCGCACCCCCCGATGTCGGGTCCCCCACCGTCCGGCCCGACGCAGGGCCCACCGCCGTCGGATTCGCCCTGGCCCTATCCGCCGCCCGTCGGCTCGCCGGGGCCAGGAACGCAGTTAGTGCCCGCGCCCCGCCGGGGAGCCCCGCCGTCGGGGCCGATGCAGAACTACCCTCCGCCGCAGGTGCCGATCCCCTACCAAGGGCCGCCGACACCGGCTGTGACGCCCGCGCAGCGTCGGCTCGTCCAGGTCGCGGGGGCGCTCAGCCTCGGCGGCTTCCTGTTCACCTTCGCCGCGCCGTTCCTGCTCATCGCGGCCGGCGCGCTCGCCCTGCGCGCCCGTCGGATCACGGGCTGGACCGGCATCCTCGCGCTGTCCCTCGGCTGGATGCTGATCTTCGTCCAGTGGATCTCTCAGGAGCTCGGAGAGCCCAGCCTGCTCGCCGGGTCGGTGGCGCTCGGATTCGCGTTCGCGTTCTTCATCGCGGCGGCGAAGCGGGCATGACGGGCACCGTCGACTCCTCCGCGTTGCGCAGGTGGAAGAAGCTGCCGTCCCAGTTGACGACGGCGTCGAGGTCGGCAGGCCAGGTGTTGTCGGGCAGGTCGTCGAGCGGGAACCAGCGGGTCTCGACGCGGCGCTCGGCCTCGCGGGTGCTCAGCGCGGCCGGGACCGGGTCGAAGCGCGCGGTGTGCAGCAGGTAGAAGGTCTCGTGCTGGATCAGGATCCGGTCCGAGTAGCCGTGGACGACGACACGGGTCGCGACGGGGCCGAGGAGGTCGCGTGGGTCGACCTCCAGGCCCGTCTCCTCGAACACCTCTCGAACGGCGGCGCGGATCGCGGTCTCCTCCGGGTCGACGCCGCCGCCGGGGGTCTGCCAGAACCGCGAGCCTGGGATGCCGGGATCGGTGTCGCCCTGCAGCAGCACCATGTCGTCGGCGACGATCACCACGCGCGCGGCGCCGCGGCGCTTGACCGGCCGGCCGAGCCTGTCGGCTGATTGCTCAGTTGGCGCGGCGGGCATGCGCGACCTCGTCGTCGATCAGGTCGCGCCAGCTGGTCACGAGTTCGGGGTCCACGTAGGCCTTGAAGGACCGGCCTGGTCGGGCCGGCGAGCCGATGTGGAAGGCACGCACCCCGGCGCGGACGAGCCACGGCACGTGTTCGGGGCTGAGCCCGCCGCCCGCCATGATGAGGCGCGCGGCGTCGTGGTCGGCGGTGGCGCGGCGGACCAGCTCGTCGAGTCCCTGTTCGACGCCCCGCGCCGACCCCGCGGTCAGCACCGACGTGACCCGAGGCAGGCGCTTGACGTCGGCCCAGGCCCGGTCGAGGTCGAGGCAGTGGTCGATGGCGCGGTGGAAGGTCCAGGGGATGTCGCCCTCGCCGATCAGCTCGCACATCACTTCGCGGTCGACGCGGTTGAGCCCGTTCAGGAAGCCGAGGACGACGCCGTCGGCGCCGGCGTCGAGGTAGGCGGCGATGAGCCCCTTCAGCCGGACGACCTCGCCGCCGTCGGTCCCGAAACCCTCGCGGAGCCGAACCATGGGGCGGATCTGGATCGACGTCGCGCGCCTGACCTTCTCTACGACGCGCGGCTCGGGCGAAAGACCGTCGTGGTCCATCGTGCCCAGCAACTCGACGCGGTCCGCCCCTCCCGCCTCGGCCCGCTCCGCATCCGCCGCGTGGAGCGCGATCACCTCAAGCACACTCATGGCCCCATCTTGCCGGACTCATACCGCCGCGGAGGGCCTTACCCCAGCGTGCCTGCAAGGATTTACCAGGATCAGGCCCCAACGGGCATGATCGTGCCAGTTGGAGGGACTTCCTGGCAGATTCTTGCAGCCCCCAACCACACCCACGAGGAGGCGAGCATGCAGGAGCTGACCCCATGGCAGCTGCTGCCGCTGCCGGGCGCGACGCCCGCGGCCTCCTACCTCACCGGCCCGCTCGCGAAGCAGTACCGCCTCATCGTCGACATCCTCGACGACGAGCGCTCGCACTCGCTCACCGGGATCGGCCACGACGAGCTCGACGCCCTCCTCCGCGCGCGCCTCCCCGCCGACGATGCCCGCGACCTGCTCGCCGATCTCGACCTCGACGCCCGGATGCGCCAGCTCGTCGATTGGGGCACCTGCGAGTCGTGGCAGGACCGCGCCGAGTCGCAGCAGGACTTCCTCCGCAATCGGCACCGGTACCAGCTGACGGAGGCGGGGGCGGCGTTCAACGCGGCGGCGCGCCGGATCGAGGCCGACCTGGGCGCCACCTCGACGGCGGTGCTGCTCGCGCCGGCCACCATCGTCGCGCGCATCTCCGCGGCCCTCGACGCCGTCGATGCGGACGCCGCGGAACGCGCCAGCCAGGAGTTCGCGCAGGTGCAGACCACGCTGGACGCGATGGGGGCGGCGGCCGCGGAGTGGCAGTCCCGGCTGGCGGCGGCGCTGGGCGGGGCACCGACGGAGCAGAAGGTGTCGCGGCTCCTCGAGACCATCCTCGCCTACGTCGAGGCCTGGGGCTCCGGGGTCGACGCGTGGACGACGGAGATCACGACGGCGCTGCCGCGGCTCCGCGAGGTGCCGCCGTCGACCTGGCGGGCGATGGCGCTCGCCAGGCTCGGCGCGGACGCCCCGGAGACCCTCCTTGCCGACGCCGTGGCGGAGATGCGCGGCGCCGTCGACACCCTCGCCACCTGGTTCGCGGGCGAGCGGCCGCAGGCGCGGCGGCTGCGGCTCCAGATCCGCGACGCCGTCGCCCCCGTGCTGCGCAGCCATCGCACGCTGCTCGCCGTCGGCGGAACCGTCTCCCGCAAGGCCGATCTGCTCCGGCTCGCCGCGGCCATCGAGCAGGCCGACGGCGACGACGAGGCCTGGCGCCTCTGGTGCGCGGCCACCGGGCTGTACTCCGCGCGGCACGTCACCTGGGAGACGCCCGACGTGTCGGGCGGCCCGCAGACCTCCACCTGGGAGGCGCCGCCGGCGGCCATCTCGCGCCGGCTCCGCACGCAAGGCGCCCGCGCGCTGTCGGGCCGCGCCACCCGGATCGCGGACAGCTCGCCGGCGCGGGCCGAGGCCCGGCGAGAGGCCGCGAAGGCGCAGGCCGACTGGGAGCGGGCTGGGGCCGCGCTGGCCGCGCGGTCCGGCACCCCGTTCAGCTCCTGGACACCGCTCGGTGCGACCGAGGCGGAGATCCTCCTCGACCTGGTCTCGGCCGCGCGCAACGGACGCGCCGACGACGGCACGAGCACCGGGTGGAGCGCCGACGGCCGCTGGCGCCTCGTGCTCACGCCCCGCCCCGGATCGGCCGTGCTGACCACGCCCGACGGCAGGCTCGTCCTTCCCGACGCCGAGGTGGAGTTCGGCGCATGAGCGAGTCCATGCAGCGCGCCGACGACGCGGACAAGCAGCGCGCGTTCCTCGGGCTGCTCGCGTGCCAGTTGGTCACGCCCTGGTCGCACCCGGCCGTCTACCCGCTGGTCCACCGGCATGCCGCGACGCTCACCACCTGGAGCGCTCGGCTCGGCTACCGTCTGGTCCACCTTGACCGCTGCTACCGGCTCCGGCGCGTCCCCATCGACGGCCGCGTCGCGACCCCCGTCGACGAGCCGCCCCGCCGCCACGTCCTCCTCCTCGCCCTGTACGCCGCGGCCTGCCTCGACGACCACCGCGAGGACACCATCACACTGCAGGAGCTCTCCGACGTCGTTCGCCTCGCCACCTGGGGACGGGGCGGCTGGCCCTACGACCCCGACCTGCGCCCGCACCGGCAGGGCCTCGTCGCCGCCGTGCAGCTGCTGACCGGCCACGGCGTCCTCGAGCCCCGCACCGACGAGCAGCTGGTCGAGGGCTGGGAGCGCTCGGGCGAGGGCATCGGCGCGGGGTACGTGCTCCACCGCGATGCGCTGATGCTGCTGATCGACACGGGCGACGTCGACCTGGCCCTCGCGCGCCGGTCGGCCTCCGCCGGGGACACCCGCGGCGTCGAGCTGCTCCGCGCGCTGGTCGAGGCCCAGGCCGTCCTCGTCGACGAGCTGTCCGAGGAGTCGCGTGCCTACCTCGTCGGGCAGCGGGCGCGGCTCGCGGCGCGCGCCGAGGAGATGACCGGCGGCACCGTCGAGGTCCGTGCCGACGCGCTCACGCTCGTCCTCCCCGCCGACCGCGACCTCCCCTCCTCCCTCCAGCTCGACTTCCCCGCCGCCACGGCCGTCGACTGGGTATCGCTGCGCCTCCTGGACGCCGCGGCCCGGACGGGCACGGGATCGTTCCGGGAGTGCCCCGCCGACGAGGTGCGTCGCCTCGCCGCCGAGGTCCACGCCGCGAGCGGCCGGCACCTCACCAAGACGCTGCAGGAGTCGTCGACGACGATGCTCGCCGCGGCCGAGGCCCGGCTCACCGGCGTCGGCCTGCTGCGCGTGACGCCCGACGGCGGCTGGCGGCTCACGCCGCTGGCCGGCCGCTACCGCGATGCCGATCTCTCCCACCCCGCCCCCGCCGACACGCTTTTCCCGGAGGACGCATGAGGACCGACGACGAGTTGAGAGCGTGGCGCGACGCCGCCCAGTCCGGCGGCCTGCCCGGGCCGCACCGCGAGCGCTGGCAGGCGCTCCGCGCCGGGGTGGTGAATCTCTGGGAGTTCGAGGCCGTCGAGTACTGGTACGCCGACGGCTGGGTGCAGTTGATGGGCCGCAACGAGGCGGGCAAGTCGTCGTTGATGGCGCTGACCACGCTCATCCCCTGGCTCGCGGACACCTCCAGCGACAAGATCGACACGCTCGGCCGCTCCGGCAAGCAGTTCGCCTACTACGTGCGGCCGACGGGCACCGACGGCGACCGCCGCGACGCGACGGCGTCGTTCTTCCACGGGTGGCTGTGGGTCGAGTACGGCCGACTGACCGATGACGGGCCGCGGTTCTTCACGACGCTGTTGTACTCGTCGGCGCGCACCGGCAGCCAGAAGGTCGCGCTCGAGTGGTGCACCAGCGAGGGCTCGCGGGTCCGGGAGGCGCTGCGCCTCGCCGTCGACCGCGACGTCGTCCCGCCGAAGGCGATCGACGCGCCCGGCTTCCACGCGCACGCCTCCGGGCAGCTCTACAAGGCGGCGGTGGCCGAGCGCCTGCTCGGCACCACCGTCGACAAGCTGGAGACCATCGGCAAGATCCTGAAGGTGACGCGCACGCCGAAGCTGGGCGCGCAGCTGGACGTGCGGTTCGTGACCGAGCACCTGCGCGACGCGCTGCCCGAGCTGCGGCAGGGCGAGATCGACCAGCTGGCCCAGGGCTGGGACCAGCTCGATCAGATCCGGGGCGACCTCGAGCGGGCCGAGAGCGCGGCCACCCTGGTCGAGCGCTTCGCCCAGCGCTCGTGGCGGCCGTGGCTCGGGGCGCGGCTGCGCATCGACGCCGACGACGCCGCGGCCCAGCGCACCAACTTCGACCGGGTGACCCGCGAGGAGGAGGCCGCGAAGAAGACGCTCGCCGACGAGCGGGCCGCCGACGAGGACCTGGCGCGCCGGGTCGAGGCGGCGACGCTGGCCGCCGACACCGCCGCGGCCGCCGCCGAACAGCTCCGCGAATCCGCCGCCTACAAGGACGCGGCCTCCCGGATCGAGAACGCGCGCCGCGCGGAGGACGACCTCCGAGCCGCCGACGGGGCGCTGACCGCCGCGGGCCGGGAGGCGGACCGCGCGGCCGGTCGGCTCGCGGACGCGGAGACGACGGAGCGCCAGGAGTCCGGCCACGCCGAGGAGGCGCGGCGGCGCGTCGACCGGGCGCTAGAGGAGACGAGGCGTGCCGCCGAGGCCGCGGGCCTCCCGGCGATGGAGGAGGAGATCGACGCGGACCGGCTCCGGCAGCGCGCCGAGCAGCGCGCACGCGCCGCTGACAAGGCCCTCGTCCTCCTCCGGGTGGCAGAAGACGCGCAGACCGCAGCCGCGAAGCAGGAGGCGCTGGCCGGGGCCGAGGCCACCCGGGCCGACGAGGCCGCCGCCGACGCCGAGGCCGCGTGGGGCGACGCGGAAGCGGAGCACGAGGCGCTCGCCTCCCGGGTCGAGGCCTGGGCGGCCGCCGCGCCGCACCCGGTCCCCCGCGCCGCCGCGTGGATCGAGACCCTCCCCCGCACCGCCGATGACCTGGCCGCCCCCGCACTCGCCGACGCCATCCGCACGGAGTGGCACGAGCCCCTGCGCGACGACGCCTCCGCCCGCCGCGCCGCCGCCGTCGCCGCGGAGAAGACAGCGCGCGCCGAGGCCTCCCGGCTCCGGGGCGAGATCGCGGCGCTGGAGCAGGCCGGGGTGGTGCCCCCGCCGTCGCCGACCCTGTGGCGCCGCCGATCCCGCGCCGATCAGCCGGGGGCGCCCCTCTGGAGGTTGCTGAACCCCGCGCCGGGTGTGCCCGACGAGGAGCTGGCCAACGTCGAGGCGGCGCTCGCGGCGTCCGGGCTGCTGGACGCCTGGGTCGAGCCGGGAGGTGCCCGCGAGCTCGACACCTTCGCGACAGCCCCCGACGATCCCGGCGACGGCGCCCGCCTTTCCGCGCTGCTGCGCGTGGCCGACGACGCGGGCGAGCTGGGCGCGGCCGCGCAGGCCGTGCTCGACGGCGTGGCCCTGCGGGGCGCGGGCGAGCGGCTTCCCGACGCAGGGCTCGCGGTCGCCGCCGACGGACGGTGGCGGAGCTCCGCTCTGGAGGGCGCCGCGGCGCCGACCCACCCGGTTGCCGAGTGGCTGGGCGAGGCGGCCCGCGAGTCCCAGCGTCGCCGTCGGCTGGCCGAGCTCGCTGCACAGGCCGATGCGGCGGAGACCCACGCGGACCTGCATCACGCCGCTCGGGTCGCGGCCCAGGGCGACCTTGACACGCTGGCCGCGGCGCTCCGGCAGGCACCGTCGGACGCCGAGCTGCGCCGGCTGCTCGGCGCCGCCGCCACCCTCGACGGCGTGGCGCAGGGCGCGCGGACCAGGGCCGCGAAGGCGCAGGACGAGGCGGCGTCCGCCCGCGCGATGGCCGACACCCGTCAGGCCGAGCTGCTGCGGTTCGCGACCGACAACGGCCTGCCTGCAACCCGGGAGAAGCTCGACGCCGTCATCGCCGCCATCCGCGAGCTGCGCGACGCGCTGCGGGCGCTGCGGCGCGAGCGGGAGGATGCGGTCGCGGCCGAGGCCAGGGCGGCACAGGCCCGGGAGCGACTCGAGACCCAGCGCGGCGAGGCCGCCGAGGCCGAGGAGCGGCGCGCCGCCGCAGGGCGGACCCTCGCCGTCGTTCAGGCGAAGGTGAAGGCCATGCGTGAGGCGATCGACGCCGACGACCAGGCCGTGCTCGACGAGCTGGGCCGGCTGCGCGACCGCGCCCAGTCGTCGGGGGCAGAGGCCCGCGCGCTGGAGAAGGCACGGATCGCGGTCTCCGCCAGGTTGGGCGCCGCGGAGACACACCTGCACAACGTCGAGGACCGGCGCCAGGGTGCCACCGAGGAACGCGACCGCGCGTACCGGCGGTTCCGCGCGCTGATCGACCGCGGGGTCGCCGACGACCTGGGACTCGCCCTGCCGGAGCCGCACTCGTCGAGCGTCGAGAACGTCCGGGCGCAGGTCGCGGAGGTGCGCCGCGCCGTCGGCGCCGGACGGCAGTGGCGCGACGGCGACCCCGAGGCGAACGCCGCCGTGGTGCAGGGCCTCCGGTCTCAACTCGAAGCGGCGGCGCGCGACGCCCGCGCCGAGCTCGAACAGGGCGGCCGCTCGCTGCAGCTCGAACCCGACGACGGGCTCGTCCGGATCGACGTCACGGTGAACTCCAACGGCACGATCCAGCCGCTGCGGGAGGCCGCCCGCACACTCAAGGACACCGTCGTCGTCCTCAGGGACGCCTACAACGCGCGCGTCCAGCAGACCCTCGACGACCTGCTCGGCTCCACGTTCCTGGAGCACATGCGCGACCGGATCGGCCGGACGGAGGAGCTCATCCGCGGCATCAATGCGGTGCTGCGGCAGCACGCCACCTCCACCAGCGACACCGCGCTGCGCATCCGCCTCGAACCCGGGCAGAACAAGGCCGTGCTGGACACGTTCCGCCGCGAGGGCGCGCTGGTCGACCCCGACGTCGCGGGTCAGGTGCGCGAGTTCCTCCGCAGCCGGGTCGACGAGGCCAAGCGCCAGGCGATCGACGAGGGGCAGGCCGACTGGCGCGACGCGCTCGCCCGGCAGCTCGACTACCGCGCCTGGTACGAGATCCACCTCGAGCGGCGCGTCGGTGCGGGCGGCAGCTGGGGCCCGCTGAACACGCGCAGCTTCGCCCTGCTGTCGGGCGGCGCGCGGGCGGTGATGCTGATGCTGCCGCTGGTCTCGACGCTGTCCGCGCTCTACGAGGAGATGGCCGGCGCGCCGCGCCCGCTCTGGCTCGACGAGGCGTTCGACGGCCTCGACGTGCCCAACCGGTCGATGGTGATGGACCTGCTGCGCGAGTTCGACCTCGACGTCCTGCTCGCCGGCCCCGGCCGGTTGGTCAACGTCGCCGTCGTCCCCGCGGCCGCGATCTACCAGGTCGTCCGCGCGCCCGCCCCGATCCCCGGCGCGGACCTGACCCTCGAGCTCTGGGCGGGCGGCACGCTGGAGGCCATCGACCTGCCGATGTCCTGGCTCGACGGCCCGGAGCCCGGCGTCTCCGCCGACCAGTACGCGCTGCTGTGACCGTTCCGACCTTCCTCCTCGACTGGGCGCGACGCCCCGGCCCCAACCGGGTGCTCGCCGAGGCGCGGACCCGCGCCGAGGAGGGTCGGCTGGGGCCGCGGGTCCGGCTGGAGATAGACCTCACGCCGGCGCAGCGCGCGGACGTCGGCCAGATGTTGAAAGCGTCCTGGGCCGCCTCGACGGAGCCGGTTCCCGTCGCCGTCCTCCGCACCGCGCTGGAGCGCCACGGTGTCACGTTGGAGGAGCTCCTCACCGAGGTCGGCGGGCCGCTGCGCGACCTGCGCGGCGAACGGGCGGCGGCGAGGTCGTCGCGCTCGGCGGACCGCGAGGACGGGCGGGCTCTGCTCGCCACGCTGGCCGAGAGCGTCGACCCGGCTGTTGTGGAGCGCTGCCTGGTCGGGTCGGCGTCGTGGGCGGAGCGGGCCGAGCAGATCGCGGCGGTGATCCGCCACCTGGACGCCCGCTCAGCCCTGAGCGCCGACGTGGACGCGACGAGTTCGACCCCCGGGCTGCCCGCCAGGTTGGGCGTCCTGGCTGCGAGGTTGTTCGGCGACGCCCACGCGCTGGACCGGGGAGCCGGGTTGGGCCGGGCCGTCGCCCGGTTCGCCGCGGGGCGCGCGGCCACAGCGGGGCGGCCGTACGTCGACCCGGTGTCGGACCCCGCCGCGTGGCACGAGGCGTGGGCGGCAGTCGGCGTGATGTGCGACGGCGTGTCGACCCAGGTGTTGGCGCTGAACCTGCCGCTGGTCGGCGACGGCCCCGCGGCCCGGCTGTGCGCCGTCGCCGGCGAACCCGTCTGGCTCACGCTACGGACGCTGCGGCAGCCGTTCTCCCTGGCCGAAGGCACGCCCGAGGTCTTCGTCTGCGAGAACCCGGCCATCGTCGAGGCCGCCGCGGACGCCTTCGGTGCCGCCAGCCGTCCGCTGGTGTGCACGTTCGGCGTGCCCAATCTGGCGGCGACCACCCTGCTCTCCGCCCTCGCGCCGTCGACCACGCTCAGGGTCCGGGCCGACGGCGACGCCGTCGGCTGGTCCATCGTCGGTCGGCTCCTGGGACTCCCCGGCGCCGAGCCCTGGCGAATGCCCGACGGCCTCCAGTCCTACGAGGAGGAGCTCCTCGACGACCTGCTAGGCGATCTCCGTCGCCCGGCGTCCGGCGTCACCCCGGACCGCGGCCGCTAACGCTCGGCGAGGAAGGCGAGGATCGCGCGGACGCGGCGGTTCTCCTCGCCCGGGGTCAGACCCAGCTTCATGAAGATGTTCGACACGTGCTTCGCGACGGCGGCGCCCGAGAGGAACAGCTCTGCGGCGATCTGCGCGTTGGACAGGCCCCGGGCCATGAGTTCCAGCACCTCCAACTCGCGCTGGGTCAGCTCGCCCAGCCCGCTGCGGCTGGTGCGCATCATCGCGCGGGCGACCTCCGGGTCGATCACCACGCCGCCGGAGAGGACGAGCCGCAGCGAGGCGACGAAGTCGGCCACCTCGGCCACGCGGTCCTTCAACAGGTAGCCGGTGCCGCCCGATCCCGGCCCCGACGGCAGCCCGAACAGCTCCTGCGCGTACAGCGGCGCGACGTACTGGCTCAGCACCAGCACGCTCAAGCGGGGCAGCTCTGCCTTCAGCTCCAGCACCGCCCGCAGGCCGTCGTTGGTCATCGTCGGCGGCATCCGCACGTCGGTGACGACGGCGTCGGGCGCCTCGCCGTCGGCCGCGAGCCGCCGCACGCGGGCGACCAGGGCGTCGGCGCGCGCCTCCTGGGCCACGACGTCGAACCCCTGCCGTGTCAGCAGGCCGACGAGCCCCTCCCGCAGGAGCGCCGAGTCGTCGGCCACGACGAGCCTCTTCACACCGTCACCCCCGTCTCGCCGCGCCGCAGCAGCAGCGGGATCGACGCCACGACCTGGGTCGGCCCGCCCAGCGGGCTCGAGATCGTCAGCTCGCCGCCGAACGCGGCGAGCCGCTCCCGCAGCCCCGACAGCCCGTGCCCCGAGAGGACGCGCGCGCCGCCCGGCCCGGCGTCGACGACCGACACCCGCAGCCGCTGGTCCGCCGTCAACAGGACGGTGACGTCGGCGCCTGGCGCGTGCTTGGTCGCGTTGGCGATGGCCTCGGTCGCGAAGAAGTAGCCGGTGGCCAGCACCCCCTCAGGGAGGTCGGGCAGCGGGTTGGGGCAGATGACCCGGACCCGCGGCGAGCGGGCGGCCACGTCGGCCAGCGCGGCGGCCAGCCCGCGCTCGACCAGGATCGTGGGGTGGATGCCGCGGACGGTGGCCCGGAGGGCGTCGAGCCCGAGCGCGAGGGTCGCCCGCGCGTCGGCGAGCAGCCCGCTCACCTCGGGGTCGCGCGCCACGGACTCGGACAGCATCGCCTCGCCCAGCTTCATCGCCGCGGCGACGAGGTACTGCTGGGTGCCGTCGTGCAGGTCCCGCTCGATCCGCCGCCGCTCCACCTCGTAGGCGTCGACGATGATCCGCCGGGACGCCGTCAGCTCGGCGATCTCCCTGGCCGCGGCGTCCTCGTTCGACTCGCGGCGACGTCGTCGAAACCACACGACCATGAACCTAGCCGATCCGCGGGCGGGGCGGCCCCGGACCGCGCGCGCCGCGTGGAAAGGTAGTGCCAGCACTACCCCAAGACCATCGCGGGCGCTGTGGTCCGATCGCCCCGAACCGCGTGAGATGGAAGCATGAACCCACGACACCCCCTGCTCACCACCCGCGACATCACGCGCTCCTTCGGCCAGGTCCGGGCCCTGGCCGGCGTGACCCTCGAGATCGGCGCCGGCGAGACCGTCGCCATCATGGGCCCCTCCGGGTCCGGCAAGTCGACCCTGTTGCACTGCCTCTCCGGCGTCCTCACCCCGGACGACGGCGAGGTCAGCTTCGACGGCGCCGCGCTGTCCCGCCTCGGCGACCGAGACCGCTCGCACGTCCGCCTCAGCCAGTTCGGGTTCGTCTTCCAGGACAACCAGCTGATCCCCGAGCTGTCGGCCCGCGAGAACGTCGCGCTCCCCCTGATGCTGACCGGCACGTCCCGCGGACGCGCCCTGAAGGAGGCCGACGGCATGCTCGGCCGGATCGGCATCCCCGAACTGCGCACCCGCCGCCCGGGCGACATGTCCGGCGGGCAGGCCCAGCGCGTCGCCATCGCGCGCGCCCTCGTCGGGCGGCCGAAGGTCGTCTTCGCCGACGAGCCCAGCGGCGCGCTCGACCAGGCCACCGGCCACGAGGTGATGCAGCTGCTCACCACGACGGTCGCCATGAGCGGGGCCGGCCTTGTGCTCGTTACGCACGACCCGAACGTCGCGCGCTGGTGCTCCCGCCTGATCGAGATCCGCGACGGGCTGGTGCACGCCGACCGCGTCCTCGCCGCCGGCTGGGACGACGCGCACGCGAACGGGGCCGCGCGATGAGCGGCGCCAAGGGCCTCTCGTCGCTCAGCCTCCAGCTCACGAGGTCGCGCTTCCGCAGCAGGCAGGGCGAGTCGCTGCTGTACCTCGCCTCGGTGTTCGCCTACGTCGTCTGCGCGGCCCTCGCGCTGACGGTGGCGGGCGGCACCTGGATGTTCTACAACCGCTGGCAGAGCCCGACGGGGATCCTCGCGGAGATGATCGGGGCCGACCCCACCTTCGGGAACGTGCTGCTGTTCTACTTCGTCCTCGCCGTCATCGCCTGCGCCCTCGTCGTGCCCTCCATGGTGTCGCTGGCCGCGTCGGCCGCGGTGCTGGGGGCCAGGGGGCGGGAGCGCAGGCTCGCGTCGCTGCGGCTGCTCGGGCTGTCGTCCGGGGAGGTCACGCGGATGTCGCTGATCGACACGCTCATCCAGGCCGCCCTGGGCAGCGCCGTCGGGTTCGTCGTCTATTGGGCGACCCTTCCGCTGTGGCACACCCTCACGCTCATCGCGCTGCCCGTCGAGGCGCACGAGATGTGGCTGCCGTGGTGGCTGCTCGCCGCCGTCCTGGGCGGCACCGTGCTGATCGGCCTCGCCGCGTCCTGGTGGGGGTTGCGCCAGGTGCGGATCTCGCCGCTCGGGGTCGCCCGGCGCGCGTCGCGCCCCGCCCTGCGAGCGTGGCGGCTCGCGGCCTTCGTCGTCGTGCTCGCCCTCGCGTTCGTGACGCTCACGGTGTTCCCGCCCGGGCGCTCGCTGCTTCCGTTCCTCATCATGGCGACGGTGATCCTGGTCGTGGTC
Source organism: uncultured Tessaracoccus sp. (assembly GCA_964455495.1). Taxonomy (GTDB): domain Bacteria; phylum Actinomycetota; class Actinomycetes; order Propionibacteriales; family Propionibacteriaceae; genus Arachnia. The sequence goes on along the minus strand of CAYVWO010000028.1, from coordinate 637 downwards.
TGGGGCATCAACCTGGTGGCGCCGTGGCTGCTGCAGCAGGCCAGCAGGCTCGTCGCCCAGGCGCCCTCCCCGTCGCTGGTGTGGGCCGCGCGCCGGGTGCAGGCCAACCCGCGGGGCACCTGGCAGCGGGTGTCGGGGCTGATGCTGCTGACCCTGATCGGCGGGTACATCGCGATGATGCCGATCTCGCTGAACGCCGACGGCGGCGACCGCACGGACTTCTTCGAGGCGACGCTCATGGACTTCACGAAGGGCTCGGTGATCGCGCTGTCGGTCGGCCTGGTGCTCACGGCGACCTCCATCCTGATCACCCAGGCGTCCGCCGTCCTCGAGCGCGCCGAGCAGTCGCGCGCGCTGGACAAGATGGGGGCGCCCCGCGGCTACATCTCGCGCGTCACCTGGCTCGAGACCCTCGGACCGCTCGTCGTCGCGCTCGCGATGGGCACCCTCGCCGGCGTCGCCCTGGCGCTGCCGATGGCGCAGGCCGCCGCGTCGGTCGGCGCCGAGGCGACCTCCGGCCCGCTCGTGCTGGGCGCCGTACTGACGGCTGGCGTCGCGCTCACGATCGGGGCCCTCGCCGCGACCCAGCCGTTGCAGCGCCAGGTCCTCGCCGTCCTCGAGCGCCGCAACGACTGAT
>CAYVWO010000027.1:6563-14708 GCA_964455495.1 uncultured Tessaracoccus sp. | reverse complement strand
GTCTGGGCCGGGGCCACGGTGATCGAGTCGCCGGTGTGCACGCCCATGGGGTCGAAGTTCTCGATGGAGCAGATGATCACGACGTTGTCGGCCTTGTCGCGCATCACCTCCAGCTCGTACTCCTTCCAGCCGAGGATGGACTCCTCGATCAGGACCTCGGTCACCGGGCTGGCGGAGAGGCCCGCGCCGGCGATGTTGCGCAGCTCGGCCTCGTCGTGCGCGAAGCCGGAGCCGACGCCGCCCATGGTGAACGACGGGCGCACCACCACCGGGTAGCCCAGGCTGTCGGCGGCCGCCAGGACCTCCTCCATGGTGTGGCAGATCGCCGAGCGGGCCACCTCGGGGGCCCCGCCGGGGATGTCGGTCATGCCGAGCACGATCTGCTTGAACTGCTCCCGGTCCTCGCCGCGCTGGATGGCGTCGATGGAGGCGCCGATCAGCTCGACGCCGTACTTGGCGAGCACGCCGTTCTCGTGCAGCGCGACCGCGGTGTTGAGCGCGGTCTGGCCGCCGAGGGTGGCGAGGACGGCGTCGGGGCGTTCCTTGGCGATGACGCGCTCGACGAACTCCGGCGTGATCGGCTCGACGTAGGTGGCGTCGGCGAAGTCGGGATCGGTCATGATGGTGGCCGGGTTGGAGTTCACCAGGACGACCCGGTACCCCTCCTGGCGCAGCACGCGGCACGCCTGCGTCCCGGAGTAGTCGAACTCGCAGGCCTGGCCGATGACGATCGGGCCGGACCCGATGACCAGAATCGAGGAGATGTCCGTGCGGCGGGGCATCAGGCGTCCTTCCCGGCCGACATGATGTCGACGAAGCGGTCGAAGAGGTAGTTGGCGTCGTGCGGGCCGGCGGCGGCCTCGGGGTGGTACTGCACGGAGAAGCCGACGAGGCGGCCGTCGCGGCGGAGCTCAAGGCCCTCCACGACGTCGTCGTTCAGGCACACGTGGGAGACGGTGACCTGCCCGTATGGGCTCTCGCTGACGCGGTCGGTTGGCACGTCGACGGCGAAGCCGTGGTTGTGCGCGGTGACCTCGACCTTGCGGGTGGTGCGGTCGACGACCGGCTGGTTGATGCCGCGGTGGCCGAATTTCAGCTTGTAGGTGCCGAAACCGAGCGCGCGGCCGAAGAGCTGATTGCCGAAGCAGATGCCGAAGTACGGCAGGCCCGCGTCGAGCGTGTCCTTGAGGAGCGCGACGGGGCCGTCGGCCGTCGCCGGGTCGCCCGGGCCGTTGGAGAAGAAGACGCCGTCGGGCGCGAGCGCGCGGATGTCGTCGATAGTGCTGGTGGCGGGGATGACGTGCACCTCGATGCCGCGGGCCGCGAGGTGAGCGGGCGTCATCGACTTGATGCCGAGGTCGACGGCGGCCACGGTGAACCGCCTCTCCCCCACCGCCGGCACCACGTAAGCCTCGGCGGTGGTGACGTCGGACGTCAGGTCGGCCCCTGCCATCGGGGCGACGGCGCGGACGCGGTCAAGCAGGGCGTCGGGGTTGGTCTCGACGGTGGAGATCCCGACGCGCAGCGCGCCGCCCTCGCGGACGTGGCGGGTGATGGCGCGGGTGTCGACGCCGCTGATGCCCACGATGCCCTGGTTACGCATCTCATCGTCCAGCGAGCGGCTCGAGCGCCAGTTCGACGGCCGCGGCGCCGGGTCGCGGACGATGTATCCGGCCACCCAGATCTTCTGCGACTCGTCGTCTTCGTCGTTCCAGCCGGTGTTGCCGATGTGCGGCGCGGTGGAGAGCACCACCTGACGGTGGTAGCTGGGATCGGTGAGGGTCTCCTGGTAGCCCGACATGCTCGTCGAGAAGACCAGTTCGCCGAAGGTCTCGCCCTCGGCGCCGAAGGAGCGGCCACGGAAAACGCGCCCATCCTCCAAAACCAACAATGCAGGAAGGGAACTCACGCGCTTCTCCTCGTTACCCTAGTTCGTATCAGGCTTGGCGGCCAACGCCTTGGACAGCAGTCCGTTAAGGAACGTTGGCGAATCATCGGTGGAAAGGTCCGACGCCAGCCGGACCGCCTCAGCGATCACGACCACCGGCGGGGTGTCGGTGTAGTACAGCTCGAAGACGGCCAGCCGGGCGATGTTCCGGTCGACCGCCGGCATCCGCTCGAGGTGCCACCCCTCGGCCGCGGAGTCCTCGATGCGGGCGTCGATGTCGTGTTGGTTCTCGGCGACGCCGAGCACGATCTGGGTGGTCAGCTCGCGGACGATGCCGCCGCGGAGGCTGCGCTGCTCGGCGAAAGTCTCGCTGATGGACGCGTCGCGCTGCTCGGCCATGAAGAGGATGTCGAGCGCGGCCTTGCGGGCCTTCGTCTGCGCGCCGTAGTGGGCGGTGGTGCCTGCCATCTAGTTGGAGACGCGCCCGAGGTAGGAGCCGTCGCGGGTGTCGACCTTGACCTTCTCGCCGTTGGTGATGAACAGCGGGACCTGGATCACCTTGCCGGTCTCGAGGGTCGCGGGCTTGGTGCCGCCGGTGGAGCGGTCGCCCTGCAGGCCGGGCTCGGTGTAGGTGATCGTGAGCTCGACAGAGGCCGGGAGCTCGATGAACAGCGGGTTGCCCTCGTGCGTCGCGACGATCGCCGTCTGGTTCTCCAGCATGAAGTCCTTGGCGTCGCCCACCGTCTCGGCGGAGATGTACAGCTGGTCGTACGTGGTGTTGTCCATGAACACGTAGTCCTCGCCGTCGAGGTACAGGTACTGCATCTCGCGGCGGTCGACGGTCGCGGTGTCGACCTTGGTGTCCGAGTTGAACGTGCGGTCGATGATCTTGCCGCTCAGCACGTGCTTGAGCTTGGAGCGCACGACGGTGTTGCCCTTGCCCGGCTTGTGGTGCTGGAACCAGAGGACCTGCCACAGCTGGCCGTCGAGATCGAGAACCATTCCGTTCTTCAGGTCATTGGTCGACGCCATGGGTACTCCTCGTCTTCGCGTGCATCAAGGGCCGTCGGGCCCGACAGGCGATTCTAGCGACTTGCCGCCCATGGTCCTAACGGCGGCCAAACGCCGCCGCGGTGGTGCCAGCACCACCACGAACACACGGGCGTGGACCCCTGCGCGCGCGCCCGAAACCCGGCAAGCTGGAACCCATGGAGCGATCTCGGCACCGCAGCTCGTCAGGCGGAATCAGCCGACGCCTCGTGAAGGACCTCGGCTCGCTGGGCGACGCCGCGCGCCTCGGCTGGTACGCCGTCGTCGAGGCGCTGACGCTCCTGCGCTGGATCGTTGCGACCGTGCTGTCGGTCCTCGGCGTCGCGCGGGTCGACGGCGTGTTCGCGGCCTTGCGCGGAAACGCGGATCGGCAGCGCGACTGGGCGTCGGATCGGCTCGGGCGCAGGCTCGTCGCCGAGTACGAGCCTCCGCACGCACCGACCAGGGCCAAGGGCCTGGCTCCCCTGGGCGCGCAACTCCAGGACCGAGCGAAGGCCCGCGACCTGGACTGGCACTTGGTGAACCCGGTCGCGACGGCCATCGGGCTGGTGCCCCCGGCGCTCCTCGCCTGGTTCGGCCTGACGATGGCCATCGCGCCCATTCCGCTCATCTTCTACAACTTCTACAACGGGTTCGACTCCTACTGGCACGTGGATTACTGGGGCGGGGTCTACTACGTCGACTCGGGCAACGCCTTCCTTTTCAGCGTCCTCGGCCTCGCTCAGCTGGGGCTGGCGCCGATCGTCGCGCGGCTGATTCAGCGCCTCCACGCGCGGTGGGTGAGCTACATGCTGGCCACCAGCTCGACAGCATCGCTCGAGGAGCGGGTCGCGTCGCTGACCGAGACCCGGCGCACGGCGCTGGAGCTGCAGGAGGCGGAGATCCGACGGATCGAGCGTGACCTGCACGACGGCGCCCAGGCCCGGCTGGTGACCATGGGCATGACCCTGACGCAGGCCCAGCGGCTGCTGGAGCACGACCCCGACGGCGCCCGCGCGATGCTGGCCGCGGCGAAGGAGGACTCGTCGGCGGCGCTCAGCGAGCTCCGGTCGCTGGTGCGGGGCATCCGGCCGCCGGTGCTCGCGGACCGCGGCCTGGTCGAGGCGGTGCGCTCGCTCGCAGCGGCCAGCCCCATCGAGACGCGGATCGTGTCCTCGCTGGAGGGTCGGCTGATGCCTACCGTCGAGACGGCGCTGTACTTCGCCGTCGCGGAGCTGCTGAGCAACGCGGGCAAGCACTCGGCCGCGACCGAGGTGGTGATCGAGCTGGACGCCGACGACCGGGTCGTCGAGGTGGTGGTCACCGACAACGGCCTCGGCGGCGCCGTCGAGACCCCCGGCGGCGGCCTGGCGGGCCTCCGCCAACGCCTGGCCCCGTTCGACGGCGAGCTCGAGTTCGTCAGCCCCGTCGGCGGCCCGACGGTCGCCACCGTCCGCGTGCCCAGACCCCTCGACTAGTCACCAAAGGAACCGCAATGACCACGCCTGTCTTCAGCGCGCCCGAAAACGGGTCACGGCGGTGAGGCGCTGGGCAGCCAGCCGCGCCGCCATCTCCGTGCTCATCATTGCTATCGTCGCGGCCTGGCTAGTGCTGCGGTCATCGTGGCTGCAAACGTTCGATATCTGCCTCTAGTCGCGAGAACGTGAACCCAGACCAAAGTGATCGGTTGCAGCCACAATGATGTTTGGCGGAGGGCAGCCGGGATCTGAAACAAGAAGGACGCACCGAGCAATGACTGGTCCATGCGGTCCTGACTCAGTGGGAGTCCAGCGTAAGCACATGACGCCGCGCGCTGGGCGTCAGCGATCTCTCGATCTTCGCGTCCAACGTAGCCAGCACTCCGCCGTAGTGGGCAGCGAGGTTGACGAGGTGGTAGTCGACGATCTGCTTGTGTCCGAGCAGGCCACGCAGGTCGATCACCGGTGACGACAACGAAACGTGGTCGGACCAGAACTGGTGCGCCGCACGTCCCCGAAGCCGATGCAATGCCAGGAGGGCGTCGTCACGCGAAACGGCAGGCATCGGTAGGGGTGCCATCAGGACGCGGAGCATGCCGGTCTCGGTGATGGGGGTGGTGGCGAAGTGGCTCGCCTGGTGCAGCCAGGACCGCGCGAGCTGGTGGAACGGGCTGGTATCCAAGTGCGCCGCGACGAGGATGTTGACGTCGGGGAGGTAGACCGGATCAGCCACCGACCGCCTCCTGGTACCTCGCGACATCGTCGTTCGCGAGCAGGTCGTTCACGTCATCGATCGTGACGGCCTGCGCACCGCGAAACACCATCAGCTCTGGCTCCCTCGCCAGGGCATCAGCGCGCTCGACTAGGCGCGCCACCGTGGCCGAGCGCGGCTCTCCAGGAACCGCGTTGCGCTCGATGATGGCGGCCAACCGCGGCGTCTCGGTGAGGTGAATGCGTCGTCGCGTACTCGTGCTCATGGCATCCATTCTAGCCCTAGTGGATGCCAATCAGAACCCATTGCTGCGTGCGCAGGTACCGGTGCTTAGGGCACGGCTCAACGAGCGCAGGGCTCAGCCGGCGGGCGGAGCGCCGCGGAGGAAGGCCAGGACCGCGAGGACGCGACGGGCGGAGGTGGGCTCCTCGGCGAGGCCGAGCTTCGCGAAGATCGCGTTGATGTGCTTCTGCACCGCCTTCTCGGTGATCACCAGGCGCTCGGCGATGGAGGTGTTCGCGTCGCCCTGCGCCATGCGCGACAGGACCTCCGTCTCGCGCGGGGTCAGCGCCGACAGTCGGCCACGGGCGGCTTGGCGCTGCATCAGCGTGACGATGACCTCGGGGTCGACGACGGTGCCTCCGGCGGCGACCGTGCGCAGCGACTCGACGAAGCTCACGTCGTCGAACACCCGGTCCTTCAGCAGGTAGCCGATGGCGCCCGCGCCGTCGCCCAGGAGCTCGTCGAGGTACACGTGCTCGACGTACTGGCTGAGCAGCACGACGGGGAAGCCGCGGCTTCGCCGGCGCAGCTCCAGCGCCGCCCTGATCCCCTCGTCGGTGTTCGTCGGCGGCATCCGGATGTCGAGCAGCGCCAGGTCCATCGGCGCGCGAGCCGCGTCGACGAGACCGCCGCTGGGCGGCAGGGAATCGTCGACCGCGGCGAGGAACTCGTCCGCCGTCGCGACGCTGCCGACCACCTCCACACCCTGGGAGGCGAGCAGGCGCTCGAGGCCTTGGCGCAGCAGGTACTGATCCTCCGCCAGGAACACCCGCATGTCAGTGGGCCGGGACGACGGGATCGGCCGGGGCCGGCTCGCGAAGAATCTCGACGACGGCGTCGCGGGTGATCTCGGCGTAGTTCCTGCCGTCCGGGGCGAAGGCGCGGCGGCCGAAGTACGCCTTGGCTCCGTCGTGCTGCATCGGGCCGATGACCTTCCGCGTCACGCGGCCCTCGCGCCTGGCCCTGCCCCACGTCGAGAGCGGCGCGGTGGGCCAGCGGCCGGGGAACACGACGTCGCCCAAGTGCTGCATCTTGTCGCTCGATCCGCTGAGGTGCCACACGTGACCCATGCGGTCGAGGCCCGGATCGTCGCCGAAGATGCCGCCGATGGAGATCAGCGACACCGGCACGCCGATCCCGCGCAGGAACCATCCGGCGCCGAGCGCCATCTGCGCGCCGCCGGAGAAGCCCGCGAGGTAGACGGGGTCGCCGCTGCCGGGCCTGTAGCCGTGGCGCTGCAGCGAGTGCCAGATCTCCTGCGCCAGCCCGATGCTCTGCGTGGGGCCGTAGCGCGGGTCCGAGGACACCAGCACCTGCGTGATGTTGCGGAAGTTGATCAGGAAGTGGACGGGGTTGGCGTACATGCGCCGACGGGTGCGGTCGAGGAATCCCCACAGCCACACCGTCGCGCGCTGGAGGAGGCCGCTGTTGTCGACGGAATAGGGGAAGACGTCCGCAACGATCTTGACGTCCGGAACCTCCGCCGCGACGGACTCCAGCCAGGCAATCTCGCGGCCGGACAGCTCGTCGCCGCCGAGCACCCCGACCCCGGAGAGGTAGACGAGGAAGCGGTGCGAGTCTGTGGCGGCGCAGGACTCCTTCGGCAGCAGCTCGAACGTGTCGCGGACCTCACGCTCGCCGCGGTCGGCCCACCAGCGCAGCGACTCAAGCGGCGAGAGGAGCACGAACACCAGCGCCGCGATGGCGAGCGTGCCGAGGATCCAGGCGATCATCGGTGGCCCTCCGTCCGCTGGACCACGGGAACGATGGGCGCACCGGAGAGGATGTCCTGCGCAGTCACCATGGTGGGCCGCCCGGTGGCGAGCGTCCAGATCCGCGAGCCCAACCAGTTCAACGGGCGGTGCATGAGCCGCGCAAGAAGCTGCATGGCGATCCACCCGGCCAGCGTGAAGCCGAGGGCCCACCAGAACTCGAGCTGGAACGCGTGCGCCACGCCGACCACGACGATGAGGTAGCTCCACGCCTGCCACACCCGGCCGAGCATCAGCCCGAAGTGCGGGATGGCTGTCAGGAAGTTGAGCGCAAGCGGCGCCGTCGAGAACAGCCCGACGATCAGCAACGGCAGCAGCGGCAGCGGCTCGCGCAGGACCACCGACGCGACGGCCCAGGTCACGGCCACCTCGACGACCTGCAGCACCGCCATGACGACCGCGCTCAGCAGCAGCGCGCTGAGGAGACGCAGCCCGCCGATGTGGTTGAGCTTCAGGATGGCGACGTGCCCGAGCATGGTCGAGGCTGCGGCCACGAGCGCGATGACCAGCGCGGGCACCAGCAGCCCCATCGGGTCGACGTAGGCGCTCGCGAACAGCTCGGGGTCGAGCCCGAGCACCCGCTTCAGCACAAGCCAGACCTCAGCCATGAGCACACCCTAATCCCGTCGCAACGCTCAACGCGTGAGCTCGGCGTAGGCGGACGCCAGGACGTCCTCGGGGGCGTCGTCGACGATCCGCGGCGCGCCCTGCCCCGTCAGCCCCACGAGGCGCAGCGTGGTGCCTCGGGCCTTCTTGTCCAGGCTCATGATCGGGCGGAGGTCGGCGAACGGGGCGTCGTAGCTCAACGGCAGGCCGAGGCCGCCGAGCAGCTCGTCGTGCAGGGCGACGAACGCGGGGTCGAGGCCGAGCAGGTCGCGCGAGACCCGCGCGATCCACGCCATGCCGACCGAGATCGCCTGCCCGTGCCGCCAGGTGTAGCCGGCGTGGCGCTCGATCGCGTGGCCGAGCGTGTGCCCGTAGTTC
>CAYVWO010000027.1:3628-6553 GCA_964455495.1 uncultured Tessaracoccus sp. | reverse complement strand
GCGGCCGACGGCCGATCCCTTCGACGTCGACTCCGTGAAGTCCGCCGCGACCACCCGCGCCTTGACCGCGACCGCGCGGGTCACGAGCTCGGCGAACCGGGCGCTGGTCACGTCGCCGCAGTCGGCAAGGTCCTCCACCGCGAGGTCGAGGATGGCCTGATCGGCGATGAAGCCACACTTGACCACCTCGGCGAGCCCGCTGGCCACCTCCTCAGGCGCGAGCGAGCCGAGCAGCGACAGGTCGCACAGCACCGCCTTCGGCTCGTAGAAGGCGCCGACGAGGTTCTTACCCGCGGGCAGGTTGATACCGGTCTTGCCACCGACGGCCGCGTCGACCATGGCGAGCACCGACGTCGGAACGCTCACGTAGTCGACGCCGCGCAGCCAGCTGGCGGCGACGAAGCCCGCGAGGTCGGTGGTGGTGCCGCCGCCGACGCCGACGATCAGGTCGTTGCGGGTGAACCCGGCAGCGGCCAGCGCGTCCCAGCAGTCGGCGAGCACCTGGGGCGTCTTCGCGGCCTCGGCGTCGGGCACGGAGATCAGGGTGACGGGACGATCGACCAGCGCCGCGACGGTGCGCGCGAGGCCGGGCAGCCCGACGGGGTGGATGATCGCGACGCGCGAGGCGTCGGATACCAGGCCCGGAAGTCGGTCGAGAGCACCCCTCGCAATGTGCACGTCGTAGGGGCCGAGCTGGGAATCGACGGTGACGGTCACAGCACCGCCCCGCGCTCGGCGGCCAGCTGGTCGGCCACCTCGGACGACCCGCGGCCGTCCGTGTCGACGACCTGCGTCGAGACCGCCTCGTAGACCGGCGTGCGCTCGCGCAGCAGCTCGATCAGGCGGGCACGCATGTTGCCCATCAGCAGCGGGCGCGCGGTGTTCAGGCCGACGCGGCGGCTGGCCTGGCCGATGGAAACCTTCAGCCAGATCACGTCGTGGCCGACGAGCGCCTCGCGGATGGCGGGATTCATGACCGCACCGCCGCCGAGGGCGACCACGCCGCCCGTGGCCACGAGCTCGACGGTCGCGCGCTCCTCGAGCTCACGGAAGTGCGGCTCGCCCTCATCCGCGAAGATCTCCGCGATGGGCTTGCCCGCCTCCTTCTCGATGGCGGCGTCGACGTCGACGAAGCCGACCCCGAGCCTACGCGCGAGGCGCTTGCCCACCGTCGACTTCCCGGCGCCGGGCGCGCCGACCAGAACGATGCTCATCGGCCGACCGCCAGGCCGCGGGCCGCGACGTCGGCGAGGTAGGACTCGGCGTTGCGGCGGGTCTCCCCCACCGAGTCTCCGCCGAACTTCTCCAGCGCCGCCTCGGCGAGCACCAGCGCGACCATGGCCTCGGCGACCACGCCCGCGGCGGGGACGGCGCAGACGTCGGAGCGCTGGTGGTGCGCGGCGGCGGCCTCGCCCGTGGCAGTGTCGATGGTGCGCAGCGCGCGGGGGACGGTGGCGATGGGCTTCATCGCGGCGCGGACGCGCAGCACCTCGCCGGTGGACATGCCGCCCTCGGTGCCGCCGGAGCGGTGCGAGGCTCGAACCACGCCGGCCTCGCCCGGCAGGATCTCGTCGTGGGCGAGCGATCCTCTGGTGCGGGCCAGCTCGAAGCCGTCGCCGACCTCGACACCCTTGATGGCCTGGATGCCCATGAGCGCGCCGGCCAGCCGCGCGTCGAGGCGGCGGTCGCCCTGGATGTGCGAGCCGAGGCCGGGGGGCAGCCCCCAGACGACGACCTCGACGACGCCGCCCAGCGTGTCGCCGTCGCGGTGACAGGCGTCGACCTCAGCCTGCATGGCCGCCGACGCCTCGGCGTCGAAGCAGCGGACGGGGTCCTCGTCGATGGCGGGGAGGTCCTCGATGGTGGGGAGCTCGGCCCGCGTGGCGCGCACCGGCCCCAGCTCGACGACGTGGCTGAGCAGGGTGACGCCGAGCGCCTGCCTCAGGAAGGCCTGCGCGACGGTGCCCAGCGCGACGCGCGCGGCCGTCTCGCGGGCGGAGGCGCGCTCGAGGATGGGGCGGGCCTCGTCGAAGTCGTACTTCTGCATGCCGGCCAGGTCCGCGTGGCCCGGCCGGGGGCGCGTCAGCGGCGCGTTGCGCGCCTGCCTCGCCAGCTCGTCGGCGTCGACCTCGCCCGGCGCCATCACCTGCCGCCACTTGGGCCACTCGGTGTTGCCGACCTGGACCGCGATGGGCGAGCCAAGCGTCTCGCCGTGGCGGAATCCCGCGAGCAGCGCCACCTCGTCGGCCTCGAACTTCATCCGCGCGCCGCGCCCGACGCCCAGCCGACGGCGGCGCAGGTTCTCCGCGATCTCCGGCACCCCGACCCTCACGTGGGCGGGGATGCCCTCCATGGTCGCGATCAGGGCTTGGCCGTGCGATTCGCCGGCGGTGAGGTAGCGGAGCATGGGCGACATTGTGTCAGAGAGCGGCTCTCCGGCTCATCTCGCGCCCGGCTGCCGAACGGGCCTGCGCGAAGGCGATCTTGCGGCCGGTGAGCAGGAAGAACTGGTCGACGGCCTGTCCCGCGAGCAGGTCGAGGCCGTTCAGGCCGACGCGGCCCTCGCGCTGCGCCGCGGCGCCCAACGGCGTGGGCCACGGGTCGTAGACGACGTCGAACACGGCCCGCGCGCGAGCCGCGAGGAGGTCGGCATGCGGCTCGGTCGCAGCCACCGGGACGGTGTTGGCTATCAGGTCGACGGCCCCGGGATCGGTGCCGAGCAGGACCGCGTCCGCCGCCATGCCGAGCGTGCGCGCCAGGTCGACGACGCCCGCGGCCCGCTCCGGAGCGCGGGCCAGCAGCACGACCTCACGGGCGCCGAGCCCGGCGAGCGCGAGGACGATCGAGCGGGCCGTCGCGCCGTTGCCGACGATCGCCGCCCGGCGCGGCGCCTCCAGCCCGTGGGCCCGCCACGCGCGGACGAAG
>CAYVWO010000027.1:0-3618 GCA_964455495.1 uncultured Tessaracoccus sp. | reverse complement strand
TGGATCCGCGAGCTCTCGCCGCACACGAGCGTGTTCCCGACGCCGAGGAGGCGCGTGGGCTCGTCGGGCTCGCCGAAGGAGACGAGGGCCTCCTTGTGCGGCGCGGTGACGCTCAGCCCCGCCCACTCGGGATCGTGGAGCCGCGCGCGAACAAAGGCGCCGAAGTCGCCCGCGCTGACGGTGTAGGCCTGGTAGTCCCAGTCGAGGCCGACCGCGGCGTAGCCCGCGCGATGGATGGCGGGCGAGAGCGAGTGCCCCGCCGGATCGCCGACGACGCCGGAGCGCCTCAGCACAGCCCGCGGTCTGAGTTGTCGGCGCACCACTTCTGGAAGACCCGGCGGTTCGCCTCGTGTTCCTCGTTGGTGGCCGCGAACAGGGTCTCGCCGGTGTCGAGGTCAACCGTCACGAAGAAGATCGCATCGGTGTCGGCCGGGTTCAACGCCGCCTCCAGCGCGGTCTGGCCCGGGTTGCTGATCGGCCCTGGCGGAAGCCCCTTGTGCCGGTACGTGTTGTACGGCGACTCGCTCTTCCGGTCCTCGGCCGTCGTGGTCACCCTTCCGGACTTGCCGACGGCGAAGTGCACCGTGGAGTCCATCTCCAGCTTCATGCCCTTCTCGAGCCGGTTGTAGATCACGGCGGCCACCATGGGCTGTTCGTCGGCGTTCGGGACCTCCGCCGCGATGATCGAGGCGATCTTCACGACGTCGGCGGGCTTGACCTTGAGCTCGCTCGCTCTCCCCTCCAGGGAGATCTTCTCCGCGATCTTCTTGAACTGCTTGACCTGGCTCTTCAGCAGCGCCGACGCCGATGGGGGCTCCGCGACCACGTAGGTCGAGGGAAAGAGGTAGCCCTCGAGCTTGTCCTTCGCGTACTTCGGCAGGCCGAGCTTCTCCGGCTTCTTGGCCGCCTCCTCCATGTCCGCCGCGGTCAGCGCGACGAGCTTCGCTCCGGTGTCCTTGTTCTTGGCGGTCTCGACGATGTCGAACTGCTCCGCCATCGTCGTCCCCTCCGGGAACGTGATCGTTATCCGGATCTGGTTCTTCGGATTCAGCAGCATCTGGAACGCGGTCTCCGCGGGCAGCTCCTTCAGCAGCCGGAACCGACCGTAGCTGAGCTTCTCCGACTGGCCGCTCTCCCGGGCGGCCTTGCTGGACGCCTTGGTCGACTTCACCACGCCCGCCTCCGTGAGGATGTCCCCAGTCTGCGTCGGAGTGCTGCCCGGGGGGATCACGACCTCAACGGGGTCGGTTCCCTCACCGATGTAGTCGTCGGTGGTACGCCAGGCGATGTAGACGTCGTGGGTCTTCGAGTAGACGAACCAACCGCCGCCGAACAGGACGGCGGCCGAGAGCAGCACGGCGAACGCGCTACGCGCGACGTAGCCGATCTTGTGCCAGTCCAGCTTGTCGTTGTCCACGAACCTACGGCTCACAGTTCCTCCCTCGACGACGGCTCCCCAGCGAGGGCGCCCGTACGTTCTTCCGCATCGAGCGCGCGTTGCAGGATCTCGACGGCGGCGGCCTGATCGATCACCTGCCGCTGTTGCTTCGCGCGGCGCCCGGCTGAGCCCAGACTACGCGATGCCGAAACCGTGCTCATCCGCTCGTCGACCAGCCGCACGGGGACCGGGGCGACCGCCTCGGCCAACGCCGCGGCCCGCACCACGACGTATTCCGCAGCGAGCGCCCGCTCGCCGGACAGCGTCAGCGGCAGGCCGACGTAGATCGCGCCGGGCTCGTACTCCGCGACGATGGCGCCGAGGCCGCGCAGCTCGTCGGGGCCGGCCTGAACGGTGCCGACGGGGTAGGCGAACGACGTGCCCGCGGATGCCGCGGCCACGCCGATGCGCGCCTTGCCCCAGTCGATCCCGAGGCGGACGGTGTCAGCCACGCGTCGCGAGCGCCTCGCGCACGGCGGCCAGCGCCTGGGGTGCTGCCAACGCGTCGGTTCCGCCGCCCTGGGCCAGGTCCGGCTTGCCGCCGCCCTTGCCTCCAAGAGCCGCGCACGCGACGCCGATCAGCTGACCGGCGCTCAGCCCGAGCCCGCGCGCGGCGTCGTTGGTGGCGACCAGCGCCGTCGGTTTGTCGGCGCCGCCGACCAGGGCGACGACGGCCGGGCCGGAGCCCAGCCGCTCGCGAAGGTCGAGGGCGAGAGTGCGGAGGTCCCCGCCGCCCACGCCCGGGGTCGCGACCCCGAGGTAGCGGACGCCGTCGACGTCGACCGCCTGGCTCACCATGCCCGCGGCGCCGGCGAGCAGCCGCTCCGCGTTCAGGGCGGCGATCTGCTTCTCGGCGTCCTTCAGCTGCGCGACGAGCCGTTCGACGCGGCCGACGAGCTGGTCGGGCTGGACCCGCAGCGTGTCGGTGAGCTCCGCCACGAGGGCGCGCTCCGCGGCGAACTTGGCGAACGCGTCGGTCGAGACGAGGGCCTCGACGCGGCGCACGCCCGAGCCGATGGAGGACTCGCTCAGCAGGTTCAGCACGCCGATCTCGGCGGTGGTGGCGACGTGCGTGCCGCCGCACAGCTCGCGCGACCAGGGGCCGGCCAGCTCGACCATCCGCACGATCGGCGGGTACTTCTCGCCGAACATGGCCATGGCGCCTAGCGCCTTGGCCTCCTCCAGCGGCATCTGCTGCGCCGTGACCGCATGGTTGGCGGTGATCGCCTCGTTCGAGAGCGCCTCGACCTCGGCCTTCAGCTGCTCCGAGAGGCCCTGCGTGGAGGAGAAGTCGAAGCGCATGTAGCCGGGCTTGTTGTACGAGCCTGCCTGCGTGGCGTTCCGCCCGACGAGCTGGCGCAGCGCGGCGTGCACGATGTGCGTCGCGGTGTGCGCCTGGCACGAGCCGTGGCGGGCCTCGGCGTCGACCCGCGCGTCGACGAGCGCGCCGACGGGCAGCTCGCCCAGCACCTCGACCCGGTGCACGACGAGCCCGGGGACGGGGCGCTGGACGTCGATTACGTCGAGGCTGAAGCCGTCGCCGACGATGGTGCCGCGGTCGGCGTCCTGGCCGCCGGCCTCCGCGTAGAACGGGGTCTCGGCCAGCACGATCTCGACGGTGGAGCCGTCGAGCGCCCGGTCGACGACCTTGCCGTCGGCGACGATGCCCCGCACGCGGGTCGCGACGTCGAGGTCGGTGTAGCCCAGGAACGGCACCTCGCCGGACTCGCGCAGTTCGCGGTAGGCCTCGGTGCTCTGCAGGCCGCCCTTCTTCGCCTTCGCGTCGGCGCGGGCGCGGTCCTTCTGCTCCTTCATGAGCGCGTCGAACTTCGCGCGGTCGACGGTGAGGCCCTGCTCGGCGGCCATCTCCATGGTGAGATCGATCGGGAAGCCGAACGTGTCGTGCAGCTGGAACGCCTTGTCGCCGGGCAGCTCGGAGGACTTGTCCTCCCGCGCCTTGCCCGCCGCGGTGTCGAACATCACGGTGCCGGACTGGAGCGTGCGGCGGAACGTCTCCTCCTCCGCCTCCGCGGCCTGAGAGACGCGCGACCACGCGTCGTCGATGTCCGGGTAGGAGACGCGCATGAGGTCGCGGGAGACGGGGAGCAGCTCGCCGAGGACCGGGTCGCCGACGCCCAGCAGGCGCATGGCGCGGATGACGCGGCGCAGCAGGCGGCGCA
>CAYVWO010000026.1:9748-14905 GCA_964455495.1 uncultured Tessaracoccus sp. | reverse complement strand
GGTCGCCGTCGTGCTCGCCGTCGTACTGGAGGCCTGGACTCGACGGCGGCCGCTGTGGAGGCGGGCCGCCGAGAGCTGACCGGCACGAGGTCCCCGCGGTGCCGGGCCCCGGTAGCCTGGCGGGATGTCGTGGTGGAAGTGGCTCCTGGTGCTTGCGGTGCACTTCTACGCGCTCTACGCGCCGGGAAGCGGCGAGCCGGGCATCTTCGACGTCCTCCCCGCGGGCACCGACAAGGTCATCCATGTGGCGTTGTTCGCCGTCCCGACCTTTCTGGCGCGGGTGAGCATCCGGAGGTGGTGGCCGGTGATCCTGCTCGCCGTCCACGCGCCGATCAGCGAGTTGGTCCAGTGGCGATTCATTCCGTATCGCAGCGGCGACCCGCTCGACCTGGCGGCGGACCTCCTGGGGATCGCGGTGGGAGTGGGTGTCGCGGAGCTCGTGCGACGGCGGGTGCTTGCGCCAGACGCGGACCACGCGCCGGTGGAGTAGTGCCGCCCGCCCGCGTCTCATACCCCCTGGGGTATAGTCTCCGGCGTCTGATCGCCGACGCAGAGGAGAACCATGGGGTCGCCGACCATCGGACGGATCGTCCCGGGATACGACGTACCCGTCGTCGACGAGCGCTCCGTGCGAGCCGCCGCCGGCCTCCTTTTCTTGGGTGGCGCCATCGCGTGGGGGATGGCGCTGTACGCGGGGACCACGCGTCCGCTCCAGCCGTTCGGGATGTTCTTCCTGATCGACATGTTGCTGCGCGTGCTGGTGGGGGAGCGATGGTCGCCGACGATGGCGCTGGGGGCGCTGATCGTGCGCCGGCAGCGTCCGGAGTGGGTGGGCGCGGAGCAGAAGCGCTTCGCGTGGTGGCTCGGCGCCGGGCTGGCGTTCGTGTCGTGCGCGGCCATGGGGCTCCTCGGCGCGCCGCTCGGGATCACGCTCGCGCTGTGCTCCGCCTGCCTCGCGATCCTGTTCCTTGAGACGGCCTTCGGCATCTGCGTCGGCTGCGCTCTCCAAGCCCGCTTCGGGCGCACCGCGCCGCGGTACTGCCCAGGTGACTCCTGCGTCGTCCCGCGCACGTAGTCGTCCGGTCGCAACGTGGCTGCAAACGTTCGATCCGCGGAGTCGAAGCGGACAACGTGCGCGTCAGAGTCAGCATGGTGCCTCTGACGCGCACGCTGATCATGGCGGAGGATACGAGATTCGAACTCGTGAGGGCGTGAACCCAACCCGCTTTCCAAGCGAGCGCCATAGGCCTCTAGGCGAATCCTCCGCGGGGAACCTTACCCGAGCGGGAACCGGGCCTCAACTTGCCGACGACCCGGCCGTCGTCGAGCGTCAGGGGGAGCTTGCCTGGGGCGGCGCGGTCGCCCGTGGCGATGCGGTAGAGTGGGCCGCGGTTCCTCGCGCGGCGGTATCTCGCCCAACTCCCCCAGGGTCGGAAGGCAGCAAGGGTAAGTGAGCTCTATCGGGTGCGCGAGGGGCCCTTTTCTTTGCCTCCGCAAGGCCGGCGGATTTGTCGGCGCACTGGAATAGGGTGGACGCGTGGACGAGGACTACGACCAGGACGAGTACGCCCCCATCGATGAGGGGTACGGGTCGGCGAGCCAGCCCGGCTTCGAGCCGATGGAGGGCCCCGGCCTGTTCGACGATGTCGTTCCCGAGCAGGACGGCCCGTCGCTGTTCGCCGACGAGGATCTCGACGTCCCCGAGCCCGGCGCGGCGCCGGCCGCTGCGCCCCTAGCCGCGCCCGCGCCGTCGGCCCGGCCTGCCCGCGTCGAGGCTCCCGCGGCGCCGCTCGCGCTGTACCGCCGTTACCGCCCCGACACGTTCGGCGAGATCATCGGCCAGGACCACGTCACGGTTCCCCTGCAGCGCGCGCTGACCAACAACCGCGTCAACCACGCCTACCTGTTCTCCGGCCCGCGCGGCTGCGGCAAGACGACCTCGGCGCGCATCCTCGCGCGCTGCCTCAACTGCGAGCAGGGGCCGACGGCGACCCCGTGCGGGCGGTGCCAGTCGTGCCTCGACCTCGCGCGCGGCGGCCCCGGCTCCATCGACGTCATCGAGATCGACGCGGCCTCGCACGGCGGCGTCGACGACGCCCGCGACCTGCGCGAGCGCGCCTACTTCGCGCCGGTGGCCAGCCGCTACAAGATCTACATCATCGACGAGGCGCACATGGTGACGACGCAGGGCTTCAACGCGCTGCTGAAGCTCGTGGAGGAGCCGCCCCCGCACACCAAGTTCATCTTCGCGACGACGGAGCCGGAGAAGGTCATCGGCACCATCCGCTCGCGCACGCACCATTACCCCTTCCGGCTCGTTCCGCCGAAGGTCCTGGGCGACTACCTCGGCGACATCTGCGACACCGAGGGCGTGAGCATCGACCACGCCGCCATCCCTCTGGTGGTGCGCGCGGGCGGCGGCTCGGTGCGCGACTCGCTGTCGGTCCTCGACCAACTCCTCGGCGGGGCGGGGGACGACGGCGTGAGCTACGGCCAGGCGGCGGCGCTGCTCGGCTACACACCCGACGCGCTGCTGGACGAGATCGTCGACGCGTTCGCCGCCGGCGACGCGGCGGGCGTGTTCCGCACCGTCGACAAGGTCATCGAGGTCGGCCAAGACCCGCGTCGGTTCGCCGAGGACCTGCTGCGCCGACTCCGCGACCTGATCATCCTCGCGGCCGTTCCCGACGCGGCCACCAACGGCATCCTCGACGTCGCTGCCGACCAGGCGCAGCGGCTCCAGACCCAGGTCGCGGGCCTCGGCGCGGGCGAGCTGACGCGCGCCGCGGAAGTGATCGCCGTCGGGCTCACCGAGATGCGCGGCACCACCGCGCCCAGGCTGCACCTCGAGCTGATGTGCGCGCGGGTGCTGCTGCCCGGCGCCGACCTCGACGAGCGGGGCCTGCACGCGCGGATGGACCGGTTGGAGCGCAGGGTCGGCATGATCGGCTCCGGGGAGACCCCGCCCATCCCGGACTGGCAGGACGCCGACGCCCCGGCGGCCCCGCGTCAACGAGCCGCCGCGCGTGCGAGCGCGCCCCCTGCCGCGGCTCCGACAGCCTCACAGCCCGCATCCGCGGAGGAGCCCGAGCCGCCGCGCCACAGCCCGGACGCGCCGGCGGAGTCCCCACGCCAACGTCCTGCTCCCGCACCGACGTCCGAGCCCCCGGCCGAGCAGCCCGCCGCGCAGCGTCCTCCGGCGCGGCCGTCGCAACAGGCGCCTGCGCAGCGCGCGCCGCAGCAACGGCCGGCGGGCGCACCTCCCAGCGGGGCCCCGGCGCCGGCCACGGCCCCCCCGGCGCGGGTCGAGCCGAAGCCGGCCGCGCCCGGCACGGTCCAGCTCACCGCGGCCGAGCTCCGGCGCGTCTGGCCCAACGTCCTTGACGAGGCCAAGCGCCGCCGCCGGTTCACGCACATGCTTCTCTCGCAGCACGCGCAGGTCGTGGATCTGGCCGACGGCGTGCTGACCCTCGGCTTCTCCGGCCCCGGCCCCCGCGAGAACTTCGGCACCGGCGGCAGCGCCGAGGTGCTGGTTGAGGCGCTCGTCGAGGTCATCGGCGTCGAGGTGCGGGTCAACGCGATCGTCGCCTCCGGGGAGGCGCCGGCGGCCGCTCCTGCGGCCCCGTCCCAGCGGCCGTCGGGGACCCCGGTTCGCGCGCCGGAGCCTGAGCCCGCCCCGACCCCGCCGCCGCCCGCGCCGTCGGAGGAGGTCTCCGCCGAGGACGAGGTGTTGGACGCGGCCCACAACGCCGAGGAGCTCCTGAGCTCGACCTTTGGCGCGGAGGTCATCGCCGTCCGCGATGCCGAGTGACGCCCATGAAACCACTGACCAATCATTCCTCGGCTGCGGCGCACCGGATCGGGCGCCCCGCCGCTCCTATATCTTGTGCCGGACGTCCAGTACGACACTGCGATCTAGGAGCGCCGGGCCATCCCGCCCGGCACGTCCTCGCCGGAGGAAGCATTGATCAGCGCTTTCCTTCTTTCCGCAACCGAACCCCATCGAGGAGTATCAACTGATGTTTGGCGACTTTGACTTCGGCGCCCTGATGCAGCAGGCGCAGCAGATGCAGGAGGACCTGGAGCGCGCGCAGGCAGACCTGGCGCAGCAGAGCTTCACGGCCCAGGCGGGCGGCGACCTGGTCTCCGTCACGCTGAATGGCAAGGGCGAGCTCACCGATGTCGTGATCAAGCCGGAGGCGTGCGACCCGGAGGACACCGAGACGCTGGCCGCGCTGATCGTCGCGGCGTCCCGCGCCGCGCGTGCGCAGGCCGACGCCGCCATGGCCGCCGCGATGCCGGAGATGCCGCAGATCCCCGGGCTCGGGGGCTGATCCCTCCGTGTACGAGGGGCCCATCCAGGACCTGATCGACGAGCTGAGCCGGCTGCCCGGGATCGGGCCGCGGGGCGCGTCGCGGATCGCCTTCTTCCTGCTCGACGCCCCGGAGGAGGACGTATTCGCGCTCGCGGACACGCTGCGCCGGGTGAAGGAGTCCTCGCGCGTGTGCGAGGTGTGCTTCAACGTGTCGCAGGAGGAGCGCTGCCGGATCTGCCGCGACCCGCGCCGCGATCGCAGCCAGCTGTGCGTCGTCGAGGAGTCGAAGGACGTCGTCGCCATCGAGCGCACCAACGAGTTCCGCGGCTTGTACCACGTGCTGGGCGGATCCATCTCGCCCATCGACGGCCGCGGCCCCGCGGATCTGCACACCCGCGAGCTGTTCCAGCGCCTCGCCGACGGTGAGGTCCAGGAGGTCATCCTCGCCACGGACCCCGACACCCAGGGCGAGGCGACGGCCTCGTACCTCAGCCGGATGCTGCGCGACTTCGGCGTCCGCGTCACGCGCCCGGCGAGCGGCCTGCCCGTCGGCGGAGACCTCGAGTACGCCGACCAGGTAACGCTCGGCCGCGCCTTCGAGGGCCGCCGCCTCATGTTCGAGCCGACCACCTGACGATCGAACCCTCAGGCGCCGCCCTCGTTTTTGTCAGAGGCCGGTCCTATTGTCGGAGATCGAGGGCCTATCCGGGGCCCACGACGAAGGGAGAGACCCATGTCCTACCAGCTGAGCCCCTACCTCGCGCTCGACGGCACCACCCGCGAGGCGATGGAGTTCTACCAGTCCGTGCTCGGCGGTGAGCTGACCATGATGACGTTCGCC
>CAYVWO010000026.1:789-9738 GCA_964455495.1 uncultured Tessaracoccus sp. | reverse complement strand
GGCGCGGGCGACTTCCCCGGTTCCGACCGCATCATGCACGCGAGCCTCACCACCGCCGGCGGCCTCGAGATCTTCGGGGCCGACACCCTCGTCGAGATGGGGCACACCGCCGGCGACACCGTCGCGCTGTCGCTCATGGGCAACGATGACGCGCTGCCCGGGCTGTTCGCGGCACTCTCCGACGGCGGGACGGTCACCGTTCCCTTCGAGCGCCAGATGTGGGGCGACGACTACGGCCAGTTCCGCGACAGGTTCGGCGTCGTCTGGCACGTCAACCGCCAGGGCGACACGGCGGCCTGAGGTAGCTGGGGACGCGGTCGTGCCGGTGCGGGGTACAGCATTAGGGTTGCCGGGTGACTGACTCCGTGATCACGGCCCGCGGGCTGACCAAGCGCTTCGGCGAGGTGATCGCCGTCGACGGGATCGACTTCGAGATCGCTCCCGGCGAGTCGTTCGGCTTCCTCGGCCCCAACGGGGCGGGGAAGTCGACGACCATGCGCATGATCGCGGCCACCTCCACCCGCACCGGCGGCGAGTTGAGCGTCCTTGGTCTCGACACGAACAAGCACGGGCCGGAGATCCGCGCGCAGCTCGGCATCGTTCCGCAGGGCGACCTGCTCGACGAGGAGCTCCGCGTCATCGACAACCTGTACGTCTACGGCCGCTACTTCGGGTTGCCCCGCGCCTACGTCAAGGAGCGCTCGGAGCAGCTGCTGGACTTCGCGCAGCTCCGCGAGAAGCGGCTGGCGAGGGTCGACGGCCTGTCCGGCGGAATGAAACGGAGGCTGACCATCGCGCGCGGGCTGATCAACAACCCGAAGATCATGCTCCTCGACGAGCCGACGACGGGCCTCGACCCGCAGGCCCGGCACATCCTCTGGGATCGGCTGTTCCGGTTGAAGGAGGAGGGAACGACGCTGGTGGTGACCACGCACTTCATGGACGAGGCGGAGCAGCTGTGCGACCGGTTGGTCGTGATCGACAAGGGGCGCATCGTCGCCGAGGGCAGCCCGGCCGAGCTGATCAGGACGTACGCCACCCGCGAGGTGCTTGAGGTGCGCTTCGGGTCCGGCAGGAACGAGGCGGCGGCGGGGCTCCTCGACGGCGTGGGCGAGCGGCGCGAGGTGCTGCCGGACCGGGTCCTCGTCTATGCGGACAACGGCGAGCACGCGCTGCAGGCCGTCACCGAGCGCGGGCTGGAGCCCGTCACGTCGCTGGTGCGCCGGTCGTCGCTGGAGGACGTGTTCCTGAGGCTGACCGGGCGGAGCCTGATCGAGTGAGTTCCGAGACAACGACAAGGGTGCTCGACCCTGGCGTCGCGGCCGACGCCGACCACGCGCGCGTCTGGGGTTGGTGGCCCGTCGTCGAGCATCACATCCTGCGCATGCGGTCTTATGTCCGCACGATGCTGATCACCGGCATCGGGTCGCCGGTGGTGTACCTCGCGGGCCTCGGCGCCGGGCTGGGCGTCCTCGTCGACCAGGGCAAGGGCATCGACGGCGTGCCCTACCTCACCTTCATCGCCCCGGCGCTCGTGCTCGCGATGGCGATGCAGGTCTCCAGCCAGGAGAACACCTACGGCACGTTCGGGGGCTTCCGCTGGTCGAACATCTACAACGCGATGCGGCTGACCCCGATCAGCCCGGCCCAGATGGCCGTCGGCTCGCAGGTCGCCGTGCTGGCCCGTGTGCTGCCTCTCCTCGCGTTCTATCTCGTGGCGCTCGGGCTCTTCGGGATCGGCACCCCGCTGCGGCTGCTGGCGATGGTGCCGCTCGGAATGCTGATGTCGGTCTCCTTCGGCTTCGCCGTCCAGGCCTGGGTGGCCACGCAGAAGGACGACCGCGGTCAGATGTCCTTCGTGGAGCGCTTCGTCGTCGTCCCCCTGACGCTCTTCTCCGGCACCTACTTCCCCCTCGACACGCTGCCCGGCTACCTCCAGCCCATCGGCTGGGTCTCGCCGCTGTGGCACGCCACCGAGCTGGGCCGGTGGATCCTCTACGGCCAGGAGACCGCCGTCGTCGTGCACCTCACCTTCCTCGTCGCCCTGGCCATCGTCGGCGGCGTCCTCGCGGTGCGGCACTTCCGCTGGAGGCTGGACGAGTGAGCGTGCCGACCAAGGCCCCGAGGCTGCGCCCGCTGAAGTCGTTGTACGGCGGCAACACGCGTGCGGTGTTCGCGCGCGGGCTGCGCGTGATCGCCCGCAACAACTACCTGATCGTGCTCACGGGGTTCTTCGAGCCCGTCTTCTACCTGCTGTCGATGGGGCTGGGCCTGGGGGCGTTGATCGGCACCGTCGAGTTCTACGGCGTCGAGGTCCCGTACGCCGCTTTCATCGCGCCGGCGCTCATGGCGGTTTCAGCGATGAACGGCGCGCTATACGACTCGACGATGAACGTCTTCTTCAAGATGCGTTACGGCAAGCTGTACGACCAGATGCTCGCGACGTCCCTCGGGCCCCTCGACGTCGCCCTCGGCGAGATCCTGCTCGCGCTCTTCCGCGGCCTGTTGTACGCGTCCGGGTTCATGGTTGTCACGACGCTGCTCGGCCTGAACCTCGCCTGGACGGCGCTGCTCGCGATCCCGGCGGCCCTCGTCGTGGCCTTCGGGTTCGCCGCCGTCGGCCTGGCGGCGACGAGCTTCATGAAGTCCTTCCAGCACCTCGATCTCGTTTACTTCGTGATGCTGCCGATGTTCCTGCTCTCGGCCACGTTCTTCCCCATCGACGTCTACCCGGAGGCCGTGCAGGGCGTCATCAAGGCCCTGCCGCTGTGGCACGCCGTCGACATGATCCGGCAGCTGACGACGGGGCTGATCCAGCCGACGATCTGGGGCCACCTCGCCTACTTCGGCGCGATGATCCTCCTCGGCGTGACCGCCGCGACGCTCAGGCTGCGGGCGCTGTTTCTGAAATAGGTCACGCGCCTTTCGACAGTCCGGTACCGGCGCTTCGCGCTGGTACCCGCCCAAGGGGCGTGGGTGCCGCTCCTTGAGCCGACCGTGAGGCGCTAGCCGAACGTCGTGTCGAAAGGCCGGGACCTACAGGACTTCGCCGGGGAGGCTGATGCCGACCTGGCGGCGCAGCTCGTCCATGGTCTCCATCACCGCGAGCGTCTCCGACCACGGGAGGAGCTCCGACTCCTGGCGGCCCTCGGCGACCATCGTCGCGAGGTGCGCGGCCTCGTAGCAGAGAGCGAGGTGGCCGTCGATCACGGGCGCATCCGACTCGGCGACATCGCCGTCGCGGGAGATGACCCGAATCCGTTGGGGTCCGTAGAAGGCGCCGGGGATCTCGATCCTGGCCAGGCCGCCGGAGATCAGGCCAACGGTTGGCGTCTTGGCGGCGAGCGTCGTCGACACGAGGGCGTGCGCGAACGGCTGGTCCGGATACTCGTCGAGGATGCCCGACATCTGCCGGTCGACCCCGGTGAAGGCCCTTGTCCCACGCGAAAGGATCCTGCCCGGCGCGCCGAGGACGAAGTGCGTGAAGGAGACGGGGTAGACGCCGAGGTCGAGCATCGCGCCGCCCGCCTTTGCCGGGTCGTAGAGTCGGAACTCGGGGTCCTCGGCGAACCACTGCCCGTGGTCGGCGAACACCGTCTCGATGTCGCCGAGGGCGCCGTCTGCCAACAGCTGGCGCACGACGTCCATGTCCGGCAGGAAGCGCGTCCACATGGCCTCCAGCACGCAGACCCCAGCCGCCCGCGCGGCGTCGAGCACCTGGCGGGCCTCTCCGGCGTTGCGCGTGAATGCCTTCTCGACGAGGAGATGCTTGCCCGACGCGATCGCCAGCAGCGCGTTGGCCAGGTGCTCGCTGTGCGGGGTCGCGACGTAGACGATGTCGACCTCCGGGTCCGCGACCAGCTCCTCGTACGAGCCGTAGGCCCGCTCGGCGCCGATGGAGGCGGCGAACTCCTCGGCCCGCCCCTTCGTGCGCGACCCGACGGCCACCACCCGCTGACGCGTGTTGGCGTGCATCGTCTCGATGAAGCGCGACGAGATCCAACCGCTGCCCAAGACCCCCCACCGCAGCGGGGGAGCGGATATCGGGTCGGGCGTGCGGGGCGTCGGCAGGGTGAGGCTCATGGCACCATTCAACCCCCATTTGGCGAACCCGTGTGCAGAAAAACCTGCCCTGGTTCGGTTGGCCGTGCACATGCACAGCTAGCCGAACCAGGGCAGGTCAATGTACGGGGTCGTCCTCCGGGGTCAGTCCTCCGCGGGATCCCGACGGGTGTCGAGCGCGATCTCCAGGTTCACCAGCTCGTCGACCAGCTCGCGGGGGAGCCGCCAACCGAACGTGTCGAACCAGCGCCCGATCCGGGGCACCTCGTCGCGCCACTCCTGCTCGCTGTAGCCGACGACCGCGGCCAGGTCCTCGTCGCTGATGTCCAGCCCGTCGACGTCGAGGGAGCCCTCGGCGGGAACCAGCCCGATCGGCGTCTCGACGGCGTCGGCCGTCCCTTGGATGCGTTCGGCGACCCACTTCAGCACGCGGGAGTTCTCGCCGAAGCCGGGCCACATGAAGCGGCCGTCGGCGTCGCGGCGGAACCAGTTGACGTAGAACACCTTCGGCAGCTTGTCGGCATCGGTGGCCGCGCCGACGTCGAGCCAGTGCTGCACGTAGTCGGCAACGTGATAGCCGATGAACGGCAGCATCGCCATCGGGTCGCGCCGCAGCACGCCGACGGCGCCCTTGGCCGCCGCCGTCGACTCGGAAGAACAGGTGGCGCCCATGAAGACGCCGTGCGTCCAGTCGCGCGACTGGGTCACCAGCGGCACGGTGTTCTCGCGGCGCCCACCGAAGATGATGGCGTCCAGCGGCACGCCGTTCGGGTTCTGGTACTCGTCGCTGAGGATGGGGCACTGCTCGATGGGGGTGCAGAAGCGGCTGTTCGGGTGGGCGGCCTTCTCGTCGGGGCGCCCGCCCTCGGGGCCGGTGGCGCCGTGCCACGGGCGGCCCTTCCAGTCGGTCAGGGTCTCGGGCTTCTCCTTCGTCATGCCCTCCCACCACACGTCGCCGTCGGGCGTGAGGCCGACATTGGTGAAGATCGAGTTGCCGCCCTCGATGGTGAGCATCGCGTTCGGGTTGGTCTCCATGCTCGTGCCCGGCGCGACGCCGAAGAAGCCCGTCTCGGGGTTCGTCGCGTACAGCCGGCCGTCGTGGCCGGGCCGGATCCACGCGATGTCGTCGCCGAGCGTCTCGACGGTCCAACCGGGGACGGTGGGCTGCAGCATCGCGAGGTTGGTCTTGCCGCAGGCGGACGGGAACGCCGCCGCGACGTGGAACGCGCGCCCCTCGGGCGAGGTGAGCTTGAGGATCAGCATGTGCTCGGCCATCCAGCCCTCGTCGCGCGCCATCACCGAGGCGATCCGCAGCGCGTAGCACTTCTTGCCGAGCAGCGAGTTGCCGCCGTAGCCGGAGCCGTAGGACCAGACCATGCGCTCCTCCGGGAAGTGCACGATGTACTTCGTCTCGTTGCACGGCCACGCGACGTCGACGACTCCAGGCCCGAGCGGCATGCCCACCGAGTGCAGGCAGGGCACGAAGTCGGCGTCGGTCTCCTCCATGACGCGCAGCGTCTCAGCGCCCATCCGCGTCATGATCCGCATCGACAGCGCGACGTAGGCGGAGTCGGAGACCTCGACGCCGAACTTCGGGTCCTCCGCGTCGAGATGCCCCATACAGAACGGCATCACGTACATGGTCCGGCCGCGCATGCAGCCGTCGTAGAGCGCGGTCAGGTTGCGCTTCATCTCGGCCGGGTCCATCCAGTTGTTGGTGGGGCCGGCGTCGCGCTCGTCTACCGAGCAGATGAAGGTGGAGTCCTCGACGCGGGCGACGTCGTCGGGATCGGTCAGCGCGTAGATGGAGTTCGGCTTGAGCTCCTCGTTCAGGCGCACGACGGTGCCGGCCTCGACGAGGAGGTCGACGAGGGCGGCCCACTCGGCGTCGGAGCCGTCGCAGTAGTGGATGGCGTCGGGCTGGCACAGCTCGACGACCTCGTCGAGCCAGGCCAGGAGCCTCGGGTGGGTGGGCGCCTCGCCGGTGGTGGGGAGGCTGGTGCGGTTTCTCGTTTCGGTTACGGTGCTCATGGTTCGAAAACCCCTAAGTGTCGTCAATGACGGGCGTCAACGTTGATCGCCTCAACTCCCACCATAACCGGGGTCGGCTCCTGAATCGAACCGGGGGTCGGCTATCTCACGCTGGTAGTCTCCGAGCGTGCGCCGCGTGACGATCCTGGCCCTTGCCGCCCTCCTCCTCGGGGTGTCGGCCGCGTGCACGGGCCCCGCGGCGTCGACGCCGTCCTCGCCAGCGGGTCTGGGGACGGCGTCCCCGGGCAGCCCGTCTCCGGAGCCCACGGACTCGCCGCCACTCGCCGAGTCGACCGTTCCCACGTCGCTGCCCCCGGTTGGGCAGCCGACGCCGCAGGGCGGCGCCTGGGAGAAGGTCGGCGCCCGCGTCACGACCGCCGCCGAGGCCCGCGCGCTCGCCTCCGTCCCGGAGAGTCTCCGCGAGTTCCTCGCGGCGAGGATCGGGGTTGAGGACCACTCGGGCTGCACGCTGACGGAGGTTGTCCTGCTGGCCGTCCACCGTGACGGGTTCGCGTTCGGCACCGAGGACACCACCTGTGGCGGCGCACACACAGTGTGGGGGATCAGCGAGGGGCGGTGGGAGTACGTCGCGCAGTACGAGGACGCCATGCCGTGCGAGTACCTCGCCCAGAACGACATCCCTCGCGGGGTCCCCGGCCTGCGCTGCATCGGCGACGAGGGCGCCGAGGACTACTGAGGTCGACGCCGTGGCCCCCAGATCCCCGCGGCCGCGTCTGGCCGCGCCGCCGTCCGCGTTCGTCGTCGTCGGTGGCGGGATCGTCGGCTGCGCGGTCGCGCGCGAACTGACGTTGCGCTTTCCTGGCGCCGCCGTGACCGTGCTGGAGAAGGAGCGTCGGCTCGCGGCGCACCAGACCGGGCACAACTCCGGGGTCGTTCACGCCGGGCTGTACTACGAGCCGGGCGGGCTGAAGGCGCGGCTGTGTCGCCGCGGCGTCGGGCTGCTCGCGGAGTTCTGCGCCGAGAGGGCGTTGCCGTACGAGGAGTGCGGGAAGCTGGTCGTCGCGCTCGACCGCGAGGAGGAGCGACGGCTGGCCGGCATCTTCGCCCGGGCCACTGCCAACGGCGTGCCCGGGGTGGAGATGCTCGGCCCCGAGGGCATCCGCGAGGTCGAGCCGAACGCCGTCGGCCTGGCCGCGCTGCGGTCGCCCGGCACCGCGATCGTCGACTATGCGGCAGTGACCCGGGCCCTGGCCGACGACGTGGTCGCCGCGGGCGGGCGTGTCGTGTCGGGGTGCGAGGTGCGGCGCGTGCGCGATGAGCCCGACGGGGTCGTCGTCGAGACTGACGGCGGCGAGTACCGGGCGGGCCACGCCGTCGTGTGTGCCGGGGCGCAGTCGGATCGGCTCGCGCGCCGCTCGGGAGGCGCGCGGCAGCCCAGCGTCGTCCCGTTCTTCGGGCAGTACTTCCTACTGGAGCCCGCATACCGAGACGTGCTCCGCGGCCTCGTCTACCCGGTCCCCGACCCGAGGTACCCGTTCCTCGGCGTGCACCTGACCAAGCGGGTCGACGGGGAGATGACGGCCGGCCCAAACGCCTTCCTTTCGCTGTCGAGGGAGCGCTACCGCGGCCTGGGCCTGGATGTGCGGGACCTTGCGGGGACGCTGGCCTTCCCAGGGTTCTGGAGGTTCGCCGGCCGCAACCTGCCGACCGCCGCCCGCGAGGTCCGCACCGTGTTGTCGAAGCGCTTCTTCCTTCGCGAGGCGGCGCGCTACGTCCCCGCGCTGGAGGGCGCGGACGCTAGCCGCCTGACCAGGGGCATCCGGGCCCAGGCGATGGGCGTCGACGGCGCGCTGGTCGACGACTTCCGGATCGAGCAGGGCGCGAGGACGGTCCACGTCCGCAACGCTCCGTCCCCGGGGGCGACGTCCTCGATGGCGATCGCGGAACACGTCGTCGACCTCCTGGGCGCCACATCCTGACCCGCTGGACGCGACGCACACGGGTGTCAGCGTGGTTAAAGGGCTGACGCAGCCGCGTGGATGCCTGGAAGCCTCGATGCGTGGCGGACCGCAGCATTGTGGCTGCAACCGTTCACCTTTCGCCGGGATCTGGATCAGCGTGTACGTGAAAGTCAGTATGTTGACTCTGACGTTCACGGTCCCGGGATCGGCGACACAGATCGAACGGATGCAACCACAGTGATCGCGAGGGCTCTCGACCGCGCGGCAGTCTGCGCCTTTCAGCCAGCGAAGTCAGGTTACCGCGGCTGCGGTGCGCCGAAACTGTCCCTCCGGCCCAGGGACCTTCGGCACAGGCCCGGCGCTTCTCGCGTAGGGGCCTGACTCAGAGGCGGTGCGAGCTCGTGGGCTGAAACGAAATATGTCCTAGTCCGCTTCACTTTCGCGCTGCGGCCAGGACATATCCAACGTCGGGGTGATAGCGCTTCGCGCATCAACCGCTTCCTTGGTCTCGGAAGTACGAGCAAGCTCGCACTTCGCTCGACCTTCGTCGTCCTTCGTAGATGCTTCTCAAACCCCTCGAAGGCCCTGAGATCGCTGATTCTACGCACTTCACGCGGCAGGAGGCCGCTGTCGGGGCCTCGTCAGCCTGCTGTGCGGGCTGACGCGCGCGGTCCGGTGGTCGGAAATTCGCGGAAGTCTCTAACCCGTTTGAGCATCCCGAATCGCACTGCGCTCCTGGCGTCCTACGCCGACGGCGAGCCCGTCCGTGCGTTGGCTGAGCGGTTCGGTGTGCATCCCTCGACGGTTATCGCGCTGGCGCGTCGGGCTGATCTACCTCACCACGTTCGGGGGCTGCCGGAGAGCATCCGTCGTGAGGCGGTGCGGCTGTATGAGGAGGGCTTGCCTTTGGTCCAGGTAGCAGAGCGGCTCGGTA
>CAYVWO010000026.1:0-779 GCA_964455495.1 uncultured Tessaracoccus sp. | reverse complement strand
TCCGGCGGCCCGGACGCCAGCCACGGCGCGCGTGAGCGTCAGTCCCGCTCGCGGTCGGTGCCCTGGGAAGGTGAGGGGGCTTCTTCGTCCGGGCGAGTCTGCGTACCTCATTCGCAGGGAGCCGAGGAGGAAGCGACGATGGCCGGTTTGAGTGATGTTGCCCGCGACGAGCGCACCGCGAGGATGGTGTTGTCGATGCTCGTCGAGCCCAACGATCCGGTGACCGGACGCATCGTGGCGCGGCTCGGCGCGGTCGAAACGCTTTGGCTTGCCGAGCGTGACGGCGCGGTTGTGGGCCTCAGCCCGGTCGATACGCAGGTCTGGCGCGGACACTTCGACGCGCCGACGGCGGAGGACGTCGCCGCGCGTATCGACGTGATCCAGCAGTCAGGTGTTCAGACGCTCATCCCGGGTGACACCGATTGGCCGGACGCCCTGAACGATCTTGGCGATGTCGCCCCCTACGTGCTGTGGACTCGCGGTGCATCGTCGTTCCTTTCCCGTCCGTTGCAGGACTTCGTCACGATCACGGGGGCACGCGCATCCTCCGCATACGGCGACTACGTTGCCCGCGAGCTTGCCGCTTCCATCGCAGGTGACGAGCGCGTGGTCGTTGCCGGTGGCGCGTATGGGATCGAAGGTGCTGCGCATCAGGCAGCCCTCGCCGCGGGCGGTGACACGGTCGTGATTCTCGCCAGCGGGGTCGACCGACCTTATCCCGCTGGCCATCGTGATCTGCTTGATCGTGTGGCTGATGTCGGTGTTCTCGAGCTTGAGGC
>CAYVWO010000025.1:0-15205 GCA_964455495.1 uncultured Tessaracoccus sp. | reverse complement strand
GCTCGTTGAGCCGCGCCGAAGGAGCGAAGCGACGCAGCGCGTGTCGAAGCGTCTGGCGCCCGTTCATGGACCAGCCGAATATGCTCGCCCCATGGCTCGACTCGACTCCTGGCTTTGGGCGGTGCGCATGTACAAGACGCGCTCGCAGGCGACCGACGCCGTGCGCGGCGGGCACGTGCGCGTCGACGACAAGCTGGCGAAGGCCGCGCAGGAGGTCGTCACCGGGCAGCGGATCCGCGTCCGGCGCGACCAGGACGAGAAGCTGATCGAGGTCGTCGACCCGACGCTGGCCAAGCGCGTCGGCGCGCCGCTCGCGCAGGCCGCCTACATCGACCGGACGCCGGAGCGCCCGCCGCCGATCGCCGGCATGACCGGCCGCATCGCCGTCCGAGACCGCGGCGCCGGCCGCCCCACCAAGCGCGAGCGCCGCGATCTGGAGAAGTTCCGGGGTCGGTGAACCCGGGCCTAGCGACCAAGCATCGCTACGCCTCCAGGAAGACCCGCACGTCCCACGGGCCCAGCTCGACGGCAGTGCCGGCGGCCAGCGACGACCCGTCGAGCACGTCGGTCACCGCGACCGGCAGGGCGAGCGTGACGGGATCCCAGCCCCAGTTGTGCGCGAACCGCAGCCGACCCGCGTCGCTGTGCGCGGAGGTGACCCGCAGCGTCCGCGGTCCGGCGCGCCACGCGTCGTCCCCGGGGGTGGCCCAGGCGATCAGGCCGGCGGCCAGCGCGTCGTTGGGGACGCATCCCACCGTCGTGACCCTTCCCGCGCCGTGCGCCGCGGTCACCGCGGCCGGGAACTGGCCGAAGTGCGGGTGCCGGTACGACGCGAGCGCCTCGGCCCCGTCGGGGATAAGGCAGTCGATCCAGTCGACGGCGGCGGCGTCGTCCGCGAGCGCCAGCGCCGTCGATCCCTCCACAGGAACCGGGCCGACCAGGTTCGAGAACTCCTGGTAGGAGGCCCCGGCGGCGTCGGCAAGCAGCGCGGGCTTGCGCTCCAGCCGCGCCCGGGCCTCCTCGTCGGCGTAGCCGGTGCGGGGGCCGAGGACGAGGTGGCCGCCGGCCGCGGCGTAGTCGCGGAGGAAGGCGAGCAGGTCGTCGTCGGCGATGTAGAGGCCGGCGGCGACGAGGACGGGGAATCGCTCGGCGAGGGCCGCGGGGTCGCCGCCGCTGATGTCGTCGAGCTGGGCCGCGTGCAGCACCCGGGCCGACCGGGAGGCGGCGAACGCCCCCTCGTAGAACGCGCCGAAGATGCGCTCGTACGACGACCGGTCGCCGTCGCCGTCGACCTGCAGGGCGGGCTGCCCGGACAGGCCGTACTTGGCGTCGTTCGACCAGAGGAGAGCGACGTCCGCGTCGGGCTCGAGGCCGCGCAGCGCGTCGGAGGCCTGCCGGAACTCCGCGCCGATCCTGGCCAGCTCGCGGTACACCCGGCCGGGCTGCTGGTCGTGCGGGATCACGCCGCCCCAGTAGGTCTCGGTGCCGTAGTGCAGCGTGTGCCAGTGCCAGTACTCGACCATGGAGGCGCCGCGGGAGACGAACGCCCACGCCACCTGCCGCCACTGCCCGTCGTATGCGGGGTAGTTCATCGCCGACCCGCCGATGGAGCCGGCGTTGGTCTCCGTCACCAGGTAGCGGTGCTGCTTCGACGAGTACATCCGGTCGGCGCTCTGGTAGATCGTCCACGCTCCGGTCGTCGCCCAGTGGTGGGGGTTGGCCGCGGGCGCGTCGGCCAGCGACAGCGCATCCTGCATGGCGTAGTACGGGTTGCCTGCGGTGACGTCGAGTTCGCGGGTGAGGTCTTCGTCGTCGACGGCGGGCCGCGAGTAGGCGATGCAGGTGGTGACGAACTTCTCGTCGCCGGCGATCTGACGGACGATGTCGGCCTGCCAGCCGATGAACTCCGTTGTCAGACGGCTTTGGAACCGCCGCCACGCCAGGTCGTATTGCGGCTGCGCGTTGTTGTCGGGGGTCCACAGGTCGGCCCAGGTCGACAGCTCGTGCGACCAGTAGACCAGGCCCCACGCCTTGTTCAGGGCCTCGACGGTGCCGTACTGGTGGCGGAGCTCGTCGACGAAGCGCTGGAACGTGCCGTGGTTGTGGAACAGCTCGAGCCCGGGCTCGTTGTCGACCTGGAAGCCGATCACGGCCGGATGGTCGTGGTAGCGGCCGACGACGGCGCGGATGACGCGCTCGGCGTGGTACCGGAACGCGGGGTGCGAGTAGTCCATCTCCTGGCGGGCGCCCCAGCCGATCTTCTGCCCCGTGCGGCGCTCGGCCCCGATCTCCGGGAACTTCCGCGCCAGCCACGGCGGAACCGCGTAGGTGGGGGTGCCGAGGATGACGGAGATGCCGCGGGCGTGTGCGCCGTCGAGGACGTCCTGCATCCAGTCGAGCTCGAACCGCCCGTCCTCGGGTTCCCACTTCGCCCAGGTCGACTCGCCGACCCGGACGACGGTGAACCCCGCTTCCCGCATCAGGTCGAGGTCCTCCTCGAGCCGCGGAGACGGCTGGTACTCGTGGTAGTAGGCCGCGCCGAACAGTACTGAGTGAGCAGCGTGCACGCTGACCCTCTCCTTTCTAGGGTGTGGTTCTCGTTACTGCTTCACGCCGCCGGTCGCGAGGCCGGACTGCCAGTAACGCTGGAGGAACAGGAAGGCGACCATCAGCGGGAGGATCGACACCAGTGAGCCGGTGATCACCATGGAGAACAGCGCCTGCGAGCCGGACCCGCCCTGTGCCGTCGACTGCCACTGCGCCAAGCCTACGGTCAGGGGGTACCACTCGGTGCTGTTGAGCATGATCAGCGGTAGGAAGTAGTTGTTCCAGGTGGACACGAGTGCGAAGAGGAGCACCGTGACGAAGCCGGGCGCCAGGAGCCGCAACGCGATGGTCGAGAAGATCCGCCACTCGCCCGCGCCGTCGACCCGGGCGGCCTCGATGAGGGAGTCGGGGACGGCGTCGGCCGCGTAGACGCGCATCAGGTAGACGCCGAACGGGCTGACCAGCGAGGGAAGGATGACGGCCCATGGGGTGTTGGTGAGGCCCATCTGAGCGAAGAGGAGGTAAGTGGGGATGGCCAGCGCGGTGAGCGGGATCATGATCGCGCCCATGATGATCCCGAAGAGGCCGCCACGGCCGCGGAACCGGAGCTTGGCGATCGCGTAGCCGGTCATGGTGGCGAGGATCGCCGCGCCGAGCCCGCTGACGATGGCGTAGAGGAACGTGTTGCGGATCCAGAGCAGGTAGATGCCGTCCTGCGCGGTGAAGACGTCGCGCAGGTTGTCGAGGAGGCTGAAGTTGGGGGCCAGCCAGAGCCCGAACGACGAGAACAGGTCGGCGTTCGACTTCGTCGACGCCATCACCAACCACCACAGGGGTAGCAGGAAGTAGGCGACCATGGCCAACGCGGCGATCGTCAGGATGGGGCTGCGGCGGGGGCCGACGGCTAGGCGACGGCGGGGCGCGGCGGTGGGGAGGGTCTCGGTGGACACGACTCAGTCCTCCTTCTGCCTGGTGGCGATCTTGAGCTCGCTCGCGCCGTCGATCCTGGCCGCCTCGTAGAGCTCCGTGGGGATCGACCGCAGCGAGGCGTACATGATGATCATGTTGTAGCCGACGAAGCTCCAGGTGACGATGTTCATGATCGCGAACAGCATCGTCTCGTTCGACAGGAAGTCGATGGGGGTCATCCCGAAGGCGCGGGCCACCTGGGCGAACGGGCCGAAGTCGCGGCCGTACAGGTAGCCCCACATGAGGGCGGCGATGACGGCGGGCACGGCGTACGGCACGAAGACGCTCAACCGGACGAACCGCTCCAGGAACAGCCGTCCGCTGTCGAGGAGCAGCGCGAGGAGCAGCGAGGCCCCCAGCATGATCGGCACCTGCACCACGAGGAACAGCGCCGTTCGTCCGACGCCGGCGAGGAAGACGGGGTCCGTCACCGCGCGCGCGTAGTTGCCGAGGCCGACGAAGACCGTGCCGCCCACGAGCTGGGCCCGGAACAGGGAGAGGTAGCCCGCGTAGCCGAGCGGTGCGACCAGCATCGTGAGGAAGACGATCACGAAGGGCGTGACGAACAGGAAGCCGGCGCGCTCCTCGTGCCGGCGCGCCGCCGTCGTCGGCCTTCTGAGGGCGCGTCGAGACGCAGTGGTGGAAGTCATGGTGAGCCAATCCGTGGGGCGGGGAGGGGCGGGGGTTGCCCCTCCCCGCGCGTCGGTCAGTTGACGGTGAAGCCCTGCGCCGCGGCGTAGGTCTTCATCTCGGCCTCCCAGGCCGCGGCCCCGGCGACGAGGTCGGTGCGCTCGGCGATGGCCTTGCCGAGGGTCTCGTTGTAGGACGCGTAGGCGTAGTCCATGATGGGCAGCCAGTCGAAGTCCGGCGAGACGGTCTCGGAGATCTCCGCGAACTTCTGGTTGACCTTCTGCCCGCCGTAGAACTCGAACTCCTTGCCCATCACGGTCTCGTCGGCGAGCATCTCCTTGGTGGCCGGGACTCCCCGGCGTTAGGTGGTGTCGACCGCGCGGGCGCGCGGCTGGCCGGTGCTCTCTCGGACCACCAGCCAGGTCGGGATGGTGAGATCTGTCGGCTCGTGGGTGCCGTTGATCAGGTCGATGACGGCCTCGACGGCCAGCCTCGTGCTTCGCGGGAAGTCCTGGTGGACCGTCGTGAGGGCGATGGGCAGATAGGCGGCCATCGGGGTGTCGTCGAAGCCCACGATCGAGAGATCCTCGGGGATGCGGCGCCCGGCCCGAGATGCCGCGCGCATCGCTCCCACGGCCATCTCGTCGTTGGCGGAGAAGATCGCGGTGACCCCTTGGCCCTGCAGGAGGTGGGAGGCGGCGTCGAGCCCGGATTGGTAACTCCAGTCGCCCGGGACCGGATCGGGAACCCGGCGGCCGTGACGACGCAGGGTCGCCTCCCAGGCCGCCAGCCGTTCCCGCGCCGAGGACCATGTCAGGGGGCCAGTGATGTGGTGCACGGTGTCGTGCCCCAGGTCGAGGAGGTGCTCGATGGCCTGGACCGTCCCCGATGCCTGGTTGATGCCCACGTACCCCAGGGCGCTGCCCTCGGGAACGTGCTCGCCGAACACGATGCTCGGCGTGCCGTAGAGGTCGTCGTCGATGGGGGTCGAGATCAGCGCCGTCCCGCTGATGACGATGCCCGCGGCACCGCTGTCGAGGACCCGGCCGATGGCGGCAAGCAGCGAGTCCCTGTCTCCCTCCTTGACGGAGGCGACGAGCAGGCCGTATCCGAGCTCTTGAGCGGTCCGCTCTATGGCGTGCAGCTGCGCATTCGGGCCGAACAGCTCGGTGGCGGGCATGATCGCGCCCAGCGTCGCGGTCTGCTTGGTGACGAGGGCGCGGGCCGACACATTGGGCCTGTAGCCGAGCTCCTTGATGGCCTTCAGCACGCGGTCGCGCACCTCCTCTCGGACGTAAGGCGCGTCGTTGATGACGCGGGAGACGGTCTTCTGTGACACCCCGGCATGCCTGGCGACGTCGTGCATGACGGGCGGTGTGTTGTTGTCGTTCATGTCGCTCTCCTTCTGACTGCGCTGTCACCGCGTAGTGACGGGCCCCACCGTGAAGCATGACTACGCAGTCAATCCAGTCAGCAGGTCTTCGATGAAGAATATGACTGCGTAGTCAGAAGGTAGCACGCGGCCGCGCGGAGGGGAAGGGGTATCGGATCCTTTTCTGCCCTCGACCGACTCAGCCAGCGTCGGCGAGGAGCGCCTGCTCGGCCTCCTTGGTCCAGACGCCGTTGTTCAGCTTGGCGGCGACGTGCGGCAGCTTCTCCGGCATGTCGACCAGGCGGGTCAGCGGCAGGTCGTGCAGCCTCGGGTAGACCATGATCTTGCCGCCGCTGGTGCGGTTGATCACCGAGTCGATGGCGTCGCGGAAGCCCGCCATGCCGGTGACGGCGTCAAGCGAGATGTGCGTGTCGATGATCCCCTCCTCGATCTTCCGCAGCACCGTGCGCATGTCGGAGACGTCGGAGCCCGACGTGCCGAGCATGAAGATGCGGCGCTCGACGATGCCCTGCAGGTCGAACTCGCCGGTGGTGCCTGCGGGGATGCCGGCGAACGCGTTGAGG
The DNA here is from genome assembly GCA_964455495.1 of uncultured Tessaracoccus sp. Lineage (GTDB taxonomy): Bacteria > Actinomycetota > Actinomycetes > Propionibacteriales > Propionibacteriaceae > Arachnia. The sequence continues at coordinate 9,103 of CAYVWO010000025.1, read as the reverse complement.
ATGGCGCCGTCGGCGGCGAGGTCGACGGCCTGCGACACGAGAGCGGGGACCGGGACCATGCACGACAGGTGCGTGTAGCCGGGCTGCAGCTGGGTCTCGGCGCTGTTGATGTAGGTGAAGGGAACCCCGCGGGCCTCGGCGATCGGGTCGACGATGGCCGCCAGGTGCCTCAGCCGATCCGTGCTGACGTCGGTGCCCGTGACCGAGATGCCCTCGACGCCGGAGGTGACGGCGCGGATGGTGTGCATGGTGCCCATCGGGCCCGCGGCGCCGATGATGGCGACCTTGTCGCCCGCGCGCAGCTCGCCGGTGGCGGGCACCCAGGCGTAGCCGTCGGCGGGGTCGGAGCCCGTGGTGCCGACGAAGCGGATGAAGTCGTAGTGCACGCGGCCGATGTCCAGGTTCACCCTCCTGCCGATCCGCTCGCCACCAAGGACAAGGCAGAACGTCGCCCTGCTGCCGAGCAGCGCGGCGGCGGCCTCGATGGCGTCGGCATCCGCGCCGTAGAAGACGATGTCGTCGAACCACTGGCCCTCGAGCCCGGCGAGCTCGGACGGCGCGACGGTGACGACCTCGGCGGGGGCGTGCTCGGCGGTGAGCACCTCGATGCCGGCGGCCTCGCCGTCGGTCACCACAAGGAGGCGCCCGCCGTCCTGGACGTGGTTCCGCTCGGCCCAGGCGTAGGAGCCTTCGACGGTGGCCCACGGCTCGATCAGGCCGACGGCGGCGGCGGACGGCCCGTCGCTGACGTGGATGAGGAACTCCTCGCCTGACGGCGACACGACCGTGCGCTCGTCGATGACGACGTACTCCTGCAGCGCGCCCTCGAAGTTGTAGCCGAACGCGCCGTTCGACTTCGGCGTGCGCAGGTGCTTCCAGTCGGCCTGGACGAGGACGCGGTCGCCGACCTTGAAGTGCGTGACCTTGTCGCCCACCTCGACGATCCGGCCGACGGGCTCGTGGCCCGGGACGGTGGGCTGGCTGCCCGGCTTGTAGCCCGGGATCTCGGCGAGGGCCTCCGGGCTGATGCCCGCGATCACGTCCGTCTTGCGCGGGTGCGAGTCGAACGCGTGCAGCAGCTTCGTGTCGCTGAAGCAGATGCCGCAGGACTCGACCTCCAGCATCATCTGGTGGGGGCCGACGGGGTCGACGGCCTTGGACGTGTTGTGGACGATCTCGTCGACGCCGACGATCTGGATCGCGTGCTGGACCGACGGAAGCTGGGTCACGGGGAGACACCTTTCTCTGCTGATGAGTCCAATCTAGGCCGATCCGCGGCCATTGTGGGCGCCTGCGGGACAGTTGGGCATATGCTCACGGGCATGCCGGTGTCACCTATCGATGTCGACCTCGTGGTCCGCGCCGCCTGGCTGTATTACGAGGACGGCCTGACGCAGGCGCAGGTCGCCGCGCGGCTGTTCGTCTCGCGGCAGACGGTCGGGCGCCTGCTGGAGTCGGCGCGTCAGCACGGGATCGTGCGCATCGAGCTCGACCCCGCCTACCTCGCCACCATGCGCCTGGCCACCGCCGTGCGCGACGTCTTCGGCCTCCGCGACGCCATCGTCGTCCCGACGGCGACCGGCCGCCTGTCGCAGGAGCGCACCAACGAGCGGGTCGCCGCGGCGCTGGCCGCCTACGCGCGGCGCTTCCTGCACCCGGGCGCCGTCGTCGGCGTCAGCTGGGGAGACTCGGTGGCCCGCGCCCTGTCGATGTTGTCCGAGGAGGCCCTCGACGGGGTGCAGCTGGTGGCGGCAACGGGCGGGCTCAGCTCGATCGACGAGGTGCTCACCCGCGCCCCGGGCGTGCTGCGCCGGCTGCGGACGGTTCCCGCGCCGATGCTGGTCTCCAGCCCAGAGGTGGCCGGCACGTTCCGGGCCGAGGCCGCCGTCGGCGAGGTGCTGGACCTGGCCCGAGGGGCCGTCGTGACCCTGACCGGGATGGGCGCGGCGACCCCCGGCGGCTCCGCGGTGCGCGCGGGCGTGACCACCGACGAGGAGGTTGCCGAGTTCGCGGCGCGGGGCGCCGTCGGCGACATGATGGGCGAGTGGTTCGACATCGAGGGCCGCGTGGTGACGACGCCGTGGACCACCCAGCGGGTGGGGCTCACCCTCGACGAGCTGCGGGGCATGAGCAACGTCGTCGGCGTCGCGGGCGGGGCCGAGAAGGCCGACGCGATCCGCGGCGCCGTCGTCGGCGGCCTGATCGACGTCCTTGTCACCGACGAACCCGCAGCCCAGGCCCTCCTCGACCGCTGGGCATGACCATGAAGTTCGTGCTCGCGCCGGACTCGTTCAAGGAGTCCATGACCGCCGCTGAGGCCGCCTCCGCGATGGCCGACGGCGTGCGCCGGGTCCACCCGGACGCGGAGTGCGTCGAGGTGCCGATGTCCGACGGGGGAGAGGGCTTCGCCCAAGCCGTCGCCGCGTCCTGGGGCGCGGAGTGGGTCGAGGTGGACACCGTCGACCCACTCGGGCGGCCGATCCGCGCCGGGTACGGGCTGACCGGCCACCGTGCGGTGCTGGACATGGCGTCCAGCTGCGGGTTGGAGCTGGTGGCCCCGGAGGACCGCGACGTCGCCCGCTCCACCACGGCGGGGTTGGGCGTCATGCTGCGCGATGCGCTGGCTCGGGGGGCGCGGAAGTTGGTGATCGGGATCGGGGGTTCGGCCACCAACGACGCGGGTGCGGGCATGCTCGTCGCGCTCGGGGCGCGGCTGCGGACGGCCGACGGCGCCGAGCTCGACGGCGCGCCGAGGGACCTCGCGCGGGTGGCGAGCGTGGATGCCTCGCCCGTCGCCGAGCTGTTCGCCGGCGTCGACGTCCAAGTGGCCTGCGACGTGACCAACCCCCTCACCGGCCCCCGCGGGGCAACGGCCGTTTTCGGCCAGCAGAAGGGCGTCGCCGCGGGGCAGGTAGAGGCCTTCGACGCCGCCCTCGCGCGGTTCGCGGCGGTCGCGCGCGTCCCCGGCGGGGCCCCGCAGGCGCCCGGCGCGGGCGCAGCGGGTGGGCTCGGTTTCGCGCTGCTGGCGTTCCTCGGGGCGCGGCTGCGCCCGGGCGTGGAGGTGGTCGCCGACGCCGTCGGGCTCGCCGACGCCGTGCGGGGCGCCGACCTCGTCCTCACGGGGGAGGGCGCCGTCGACGCCCAGACTCTGGAGGGCAAGACCCCGGCGGGCGTCGCGCTCGTGGCCCACCGCGCCGGGGTGGGATGCATCGTGCTCGCCGGCAGGGTCAAGCCCGGCGCGGAGGCGCTCCTGGAACACGGCGTCGACGCGCTGGTCCAGATCGTCGGCGACGACGTCCCGCTGGCCCGCGCGCTGGCCGACGGCCCGCAGAACCTCGCCGCCGCGACCGCGCATTTCCTGGCGCGGCTCAAAGAGCCACGGGTTCCGCCAACTCGTCGGCACCGGGGAGCTTGAGCACGAACTTCGCGCCGGCGTCGGGCTCGTTGGCCGCCTTGACCGTGCCGCCGTGGGCCGCGGCGGTGTGGGCGACGATCGCCAGGCCGAGGCCGGTGCCCGGGGTGTTGCGGGCCTTGTCGGAGCGGTAGAACCGGTCGAAGATCAGGGGGAGGTCGTCCTCCTCGATGCCCGGGCCCTCGTCGACGATGGTCAGCGTCGAGTCCTCAAGACGGACGGTGATGGTGCCGCCTGCGGGGGAGAACTTCACGGCGTTGTCGAGCAGGTTCGTGATGGCGCGCTCCAGCGTGGAGGGGTCGCCCATGATGGGCGTCGGCTCGAGGTGGACGTCGAAGTCGATGCCCGGGCCGCGACGGCGGGCGCGCGCGATGGCCGACTCCGTCACCTCCGCCATGTCCAGCGGCTCGTGCGGGCGCTGCAGGTGGTCGTCGCGGGTCAGCGCCACCAGGTCGCCTACCAGCGCGGAGAACTCGCCCAGCTGCGCGGCGACGTCGCCAAGCACCTCGGCGCGCGCGCCGGGCGGGAGCATGCCGGTGGCCTCGTCGGCGACCAGCAGCTCGACATTGGTGCGCATCGACGTCAGAGGTGTGCGCAGCTCGTGGCCGGCGTCGGCGATCAGCTGCCGCTGCTGCTCGCGCGCACCGAGGTCGTCGCGGCCGTAGATGCGGATGGGGTTCAGCTGGTCGGTCTGGGTGACCGACGTCACGGCCTGCGACAGCCGACGAACGGGGGCGAGCACCGCGCGGGCGTTCCAGAGCGCGGCGATGGTGGTGGTCACGACGCCGAGCACGCCGGCGGTCAGCAGCACCAGCCACAGCGAGCTCAGCGTCGAGTCCAGCGACGTCATGGGGCGCGCGAACATGACCGAGTACAGCTGGCCGCCCACCTGGAGCGGCACCGCGACCAGGCGGTAGCGGTGGTCGTCGATGTCGATCGTTCGCGCCGAGGACCCCACCTGCATGCGCGCGACGGTGATCTCGTCCGGGCCGACCGGCAGCTCCTGCACCTGGCCGGGCATCTGGGTGACGACGCCGTCGGCCCGCACCATAGCGAGCAGCCCGTTGGACGCGCCGATGGTGCCCGCGGAGAGGCCGCCCATGTTGGGCAGGTTCGCGGCGATGGCGTCGGAGGCGTCCTGAGCGACGGAGATCAGCTCGTTGTCGAGCTGCTCAACCAGCGACCAGCGCGCGACGGTGAACGTTGCCCCGCCGACGACGATCACGGACAGCGCGACGCTCAGCCCCGTGAGCAGCGCGAGGCGCCACTGTAGGGACTGGCCGCTGACCAGCCGCCCGATGCCGCGCCGGAGCCGAATCCACAGGCTGCCGATCACGGGGGGGTTTCACGCAGGACGTAGCCGATGCCGCGGACGGTGTGGATCAGCCGGGATCGGCCGCCCGCCTCCGTCTTGCGGCGCAGGTACCCGATGTACACCTCAAGCGAGTTGGCGGTGGTGGGGAACTCGAAGCCCCACACCTCGTTCAGCAGGGTGTTGCGTTCCATCACGCGGCGCGGGTGCTCCATGAAGACCTGCAGCAGCGCGAACTCGGTGCGGGTGAGCGAGATGTGCTGCCCCTCGCGGGTGACCTCGCGGTGCAGCGTGTCGAGGGTGACGTCCTGGAAGGTGAGCACCTTCGAGTCGGCCTCGGCGGCCGGCTTCGAGCGCCGGGTGAGGGCGCGCAGCCGGGCGAGCAGCTCGTCGAGCGCGAAGGGCTTGACCATGTAGTCGTCGGCGCCGGCGTCGAGCCCGTCGACGCGGTCTCCGACGGCGTCGCGCGCGGTCAGGATGAGGATGGGGGTGTCGTTGCCGCCGTCGCGCAGCATCCGCGTGGTCTCGAGCCCGTCGAGGCGGGGCATCATGACGTCCATGATGATGGCGTCGGGCGTGTAGCCCACCAGTTTCGCGAGGGCCTCGACGCCGTCGGCGGCGGTCTGGACCTGGTCGCCCGAATATGTCAGCGAGCGGGCGAGCGAGTCGCGCACGGCTTGATCGTCATCCACTACCAAGATCTGCATGACCTTTACCCTGCCACCTTCCTCAGACGTATCGGCATCCTACCCGGGTCCTCAGCAGCTCAGCGGCGGTGGAGCGGGCGTGGCGCGCAGGTAGGATCGTGGGGCTGAAGCCAAGATGAGGAGTGCCCATGAGCGATGAGTCGTTGTCCTCCGTGGAGGACCAGGTCGACGACCCGCGCCGTGCCAAGCGCGAGAGGCGCAGGAACCGGTGGCTGTTGTTCGGCGTGCTCGGGGTCCTCGTCGCCGTCCTGCTTGGCGGGATCGGCATCGCGACGTGGTACGGCAAGTCGGCGGTCGACGCGCTCGACAACATCAACCGCGATGGGAACCTGATGCCGACCGGCGAGCGCCCCGCTCCGGTCGATCCCGTAGAAGCCGACAAGGCTCCGCTCAACATGGTCCTCATGGGCTCGGACACGCGCGGCGGCGAGCGCGGCCGCTCCGACGTCCTCCAGCTCCTGCACATCTCCGGGGACCGCCAGAACGTGTTCCTCATGAGCATCCCCCGCGACTCCTACGTCGAGATCCCCGGGCGCGGCAAGGCGAAGATCAACGCCGCCTATTCGTGGGGTGGGGCGGCGCTCGCCGTCGAGACCATGGAGCTCCTGCTGGAGGTCCCCATGGACAACACCGTCCTCATCGACTTCGAGGGCTTCAAGAACGTGATCGACGCCCTGGGTGGCGTAACCGTGAACAACCGCGAGGCATCCAGCAGCGAGGGCTTCGACTTCCCGAAGGGCGAGATCACCCTCGACGGCGAGGAGGCGCTGCGGTTCGTCCGCGAGCGCAAGAACCTCTCCGACGGCGACTTCGGCCGCGCCGCGCGCCAGCGCGACGTCATCAAGGCGGTGCTCGGCAAGCTGGCCAGCGGCGGCGTGCTCGCCGACCCGGGCCGCTTCCGCGAGTCGGTCACGGAGCTGGGCAAGAACTTCACCGTCGACGAGGGCCTCACCAACGACAACATCATCCGCCTCGGGTGGGAGCTGAAGGGCGTCTCGCCGTCGGACATCAAGTCGTTCCAGCTCCCCACGGCGGGCTTCGGCTGGACCGACGACAGGCAGTCGATCGTGCTGCTCGACGACGACAAGCTCGAGGAGTTAAGGGCCGCGCTTCGGGCCGACGACATGCTCAGCTTCTACGAGTCGTTGGAGGGCTGACCGGTGGCGAGGCTGGCGTTCGTCTGCTGGGGAAACATCTGCCGCTCGCCCATGGCCGAGCGCGTGGCGAGGAAGATGGCGCAAGACCTTTCGACGCAGCGCTCGGCTGACGCCTCGCGGCTGGCTCAAGGAACAGTAATCGAGAGCTTCGGGATCTCGACGGAGGAACTCGGCAACCCGATCGACCGGCGCGCGGCCCGGACGCTGGCCGCCGCCGGGTACGACGCCTCCGGCCATCGCGCCCGGCAGATCACCCGGGATGACCTGCTCGCCAACGACCTCGTCGTCGCCGTCGAGCCGTTCCAGGTCGAGCGACTGCTGCGCATGGCCCCGGACGCCAACGTCGTCCTGCTGAACGACTTCGACCCGGCCAAGCCGAAGGGAACACCGCTGATCGACCCGTGGTACGGCGACGAGGCCGGGTTCGCCGACACCCTGGCCGACATCGAGTCCGCGATGCCGGGCATCCTCGCGGCCCTGGAGCCGTAGGGCGTACATAGACCTGCGCGGGACGGGGGATAAGGTGTCCCTTTGACCCCGCAAGGAGACGACGATGAGCCTTCTCGGCCGCAGCTTCCTCAAGGAGCTCGACTTCACCAGCGACGAGTGGCTGGAGCTGCTCGACCTGTCCGCCCGGCTCAAGGCCGAGCGGCGCGAGGGGCGCGAGACGAAGCGCCTCGTCGGCAAACAGGTGGCGCTGCTGTTCGAGAAGACCTCTACCCGCACGCGCTGCGCGTTCGAGGTCGCCGTCGCCGACCAGGGCGGCACGACGACGTACCTCGACCCGGCGGGATCGCAGATCGGGCACAAGGAGTCCGCCGCCGACACCGCGCGCGTCCTCGGCCGCTGGTACGACGCGCTCCAGTTCCGCGGCTCCGGCCAGGATGTCGTCGAGACGCTTGCGGCGCACGCGGGCGTCCCCGTCTACAACGGCCTCACCGACGACTGGCACCCCACCCAGATGCTCGCCGACCAGCTCACCATGCTCGAGCACAGCGGCAAGCCGCTGACAGAGATCGCGTTCGCGTTCCTCGGCGACGCCCGCAACAACGTCGGCAACTCGCTGCTCATCTCCGGCGCCATGATGGGCATGGACGTGCGCATGGTCGCGCCCGTTTCGCAGCAAAACGCCGCCGACGTCGTCGCCGAGGCCCAGCGGATCGCCGCCCAGACCGGCGCGCGGATCACCATCACCGACGACGCGGCCGCGGGCGTCGCCGGGGTCGACTTCGTCTACACCGACGTCTGGGTCTCCCTCGGCGAGCCCAAGGAGGTCTGGGCCGAGCGCATCGACCTGCTGCGCCCGTACCAGGTCAACGCCGAGCTCCTCGCCGCCACCGGCAACCCGGACGTCAAGTTCATGCACTGTCTCCCGGCCTTCCATGACCTTGAGACCTCCGTCGGCCGCTCCCTGCACGACGAGTTCGGCCTCGACGGCGTGGAGGTCACCGACGACGTGTTCGAGTCGCCGGCCAGCATCGTCTTCGACCAGGCCGAGAACCGGATGCACACCATCAAGGCGATCCTGGTCGCGACCCTGGCCGACTAGCGCACCTTTCGACACGGGCGCGCGCTTCGCTTGCGGCCCGGCTCAAGGAGCGTTGGTTGGCGCTTCGCTTGCGGCCCGGCTCAAGGAGCGATTTTGTCGGCATCCCACAAAGCGGCGCGTGTAGGTGTGGAATGTCCCTGTCCGGTGGGGGAACCTCAATAAGCTACGCTTGCGTAAGTTACGGTTACGTAGGTTGGCAGAAAGGGGGCCGCGTGCGCGGTCAGAGCCACGACATGGTGCAGCTGCTCACCCCCGAAGGGGAGCGCGTCGAGAACGACGACTTCGAGTTCACCGGGACCACCGACGACCTCGTCGGCTACCTCCGCGACATGATCCTCGCGCGCAGGTTCGACGGCGAGGCCACCGCCCTCCAGCGGCACGGCGAGCTGGGCCTGTGGAGCCCGCTGCTCGGCCAGGAGGCCGCGCAGGTCGGCTCCGCGCACGCGATGCGCCCCGCCGACGTGGTCTTCCCCTCCTACCGCGAGCACGCCGTCGCGATGGTGCTCGGCGTCCCGCTCGCCAACCTCCTCGGCCTGTTTCGCGGCGTCAACGGCGGCGATTGGGAGAAGCTCGAGACCTTCAAGAACTACCAGATCGTGATCGGCTGCCAGGCGCTACACGCCACCGGGTACGCCATGGGGCTCCAGTTCGACGGCGTCGTCGGCACCGGCACCGACAAGGACGCCGCGGTCATCGTCTACCACGGCGACGGCGCGTCCAGCCAGGGCGACGTCAACGAGGCCTACGTGTTCGCCGCGTCCTATAACGCGCCCGTGGTGTTCTTCTGCCAGAACAACCAGTGGGCCATCTCGGAGCCCATCGCGCTGCAGTCACGGATCCCGCTGTTCCAGCGCGCCCGGGGCTTCGGCTTCCCCGGCGTCCAGGTGGACGGCAACGACGTGCTCGCAGTCAAGGCGGTCACCGACTGGGCCATGGCGCGGGCGCGGGCGGGGGAGGGCCCCGCGT